>NZ_BAEX01000027.1 GCF_000246945.1 Myroides injenensis M09-0166 | reverse complement strand
ATTGATTGACCCTAAATAAAACTGTAATTGTATCATAATTAAAATCTATTAGCTAACTAAAATAAAATCTCACTTTAAACAATTTAATTCTACCTTAAGACAATAAAGTCTCAAAAAGTCACACCATATTATAACTAACACAAAAAACATGTCTCGTTAAAGCATATTATTTAACTTAAGCTAAGTAATAATTCACATACTGCACATACCACTTTCTCTACTTGTAAACTAATTAAAATTTATCATAAAATATATAAGTGATAAACAAAAAAACAGCTAAACAAAATTCTGCTTAGCTGCTTTATTAATTTTACCTACTTAATTGAATCTGTTTAACTTCTTTAGCTTTTAATATACTTGAATTTCTTATCTTTAACTGCTGTTTCCTTATTCCATTGCTCTCATTAATCTCAATTAAAAGCACTTGTTTATCAGATAAAGTAAACTGATCAAACATAAAGACATTGTCTTGTTTACTTTGATTATTTATAGTTTGAAAATCAACATAGCTTCTAATTGGTTTTAAAGCCACTTCTTGAATGGTAGTACGTTTAGTAGTTTTTCTATCTTTTATTTTAAAGCTAACATAGTCTAGCTTATATGGTAAATTGCTTTTGTTGTTAATAGAAAGATGAAAGTAAAATTTACCATCTTGAATATAGATACTCTTTAATCTTGCTTCTACCCCGTAGCTTTTGCTTTTAATATTTAGCTCTTTTTTATTTTTCTTGATAATTGCTTTCATAAAAAGCTCTACTAGACTTACACTCGTAGTTCCTAAATCTTTAAATAAGACTTTGCTTTGCTGTTTATTTACTTGTTTTTCAAACTTAATTAAATCATAGCTCAGTTGTATTGGCTCTTTATTGTAGGTAACATCAAAACTATAGTATTTGCCATCGTTTGTAATAACGGTAAAATTTGTATCAGTGATATCTTCTTTTATAGTTTTTAGTCGAAGTACATTAGAGGTAGCCTCTACCTTACTAGCTATAATCTCTTGACTACCTAAGTCTACATACTCAATACTACTTGGAAACAGTATATGAGTTGTTTTGTTTTGGGTGAGCTCAATTTCATAAGGAGTTACCTCTGCTTTTGAAAGGTTTATAGATTGATTCCTATTTTGAGCGGTTATTGTGTTTACTGTTATTAAACACAATAGTATATATTGAATAAATGTTTTCATAATGATTTGTTTTGCCTAATTATTAATTATTATTCTTTGGGAACAAGAAACAGTTCTTGTCCTTGTTTTAAAGTTACCCTTTGAGCTTTTATTTTCTTTGAAAAGTAACCTGACATCCCTTGAATGAGTCCTTTGGTTAAATCTGTTGCTATTTGATCTGAAGCAGATTTACTCATCGAGATACTCGTTCCAGCTGTTTGTCCCATATTAGCGATGATCTCTTTTGAAGCGCTTATCTCTTGAAGGTCTAATACCTCAAGCCCTTTCTGTCCATAGTTATCATAACCAATAAGCTCTGTTTCTATAATACTATCACCGATTTTAATAGAGTTTACACTAAGCTCTAATCTAGCGTTACTAATCTTTACTTTAGCAATCAGCGTACTTTTCTCAGGTAGTAAAACTCCATTTATCATAATGCTTTCTAAGAGTTTTAGTTTGATGTAACCTTCGTTTATAATTGTCTGATCTTCTTTAATGCTGACTCTTATACTATTTTTATGAGTTTGCACTTTACCCTCTCCTGCTGCTGTATAAAAGGTTGGATTATTTTCAAGATTAATAGGTAAGAAATCCTGTAAACTCATCGGTTTTACAAGTGAAGAGACAATATCTTTATTTGTTTTATCAAGCACTGTTATAGCATGTTTTTTACTTGAAATTGTTTTAGCGTTTGTAGTCTCATTTGAAGGCGATAATTCAGTTTGGTTTTGACCTGTTGGTAAATACTTTGCTGCCATCTGAAAAGACTTTTCCATAAGCTCTAATTGACCATCCATTGTAATAGACGTTGGAGTTTCTTTTTCTTTTAATTGTTTCTCTAACTCTTCTATTTGCTTTTTAAGCTTATCAGTTTCAGGATTTTCAGTACTACTATAAAAACTACTCAGCACCTCTTGGCTTTGCTTATAATTCTCGTAAGACCTCTGATAAGGCGTGTAAGTTGGCTCCTCGTTGTAATCTTTGTGATTATAAGTAATATTAGGCTCTTCTTGAGACTCATTCCAATAATCAGCTAAGGAGTTAATCTGATTTTCATTTTCCTGCTTTTTCTGCTCCCATAGCTCTTTTTCATAAGCTTTAACCTTATCTGTTGGCATCCCCTGTGTTATCGCCTCTGGAACGGAATCATTGTGAGTAATAAACTCTTTGTCTTCTGGTTTGAATAAAAGATACATTGCCCCTAAAAACACAATCCCCATTAAAGTAAAGACAATGTGCTTTTTATGTTTTTCAACGATGCCTTGCAGTACCTTATTTTCTTTGGGTACTTTTTCTATTTTGTGGGTTTTATCTGATTGATTGTAGTTCATACTTATTGGGTTTTAAAGGTGTTTGTAATTCTATCTTTTGCCTATCAAGCAAATACTTTACAGGTTTGATATTGTACTGTTTCTCTTGATTATCTGATGTTAGTTTAGAACTAAAACTTGTCTTTACAATAAAAAAGCAAATAAGGCTGTAGAGTGTAAAAGAGGCAAGTAATAAAGCTCGTTGCCTTTTTATTGAGAGGTTATTCCAATAGGTCTGTAGCCTACTACAATAGCTATGTCTTAAAAGTTGTAACTTATTCATAGATTAGTTTTTTAGCGTTTAACAACTTCTAAGTCTTTGTTCTCTACAACAGTAAACTTTTCAATAATAAACCCCTGAGGGTTATTATCAGACCTTACCGCAGATATAAGCTGGCTACTTGTTATAAGATTTCTTTTGGTTAGATTACTTGATCTGATGATATACTGGGTGGCATAGGTCATGGTTTTATAGGGATAGGCATTAAAATCTATTTTAATACTATCTACCTCAACTCGTTGCTGGATATTCCCTGAGATTACCCGGCTGTAATACCCTTTTTCAAGTAAGTCTTTATAGTAATTAAAAGCGGTTTTATCAGAAAGGTTAAAGGCTCTTTGCATATTACTCTCTATAGCTGCCTTCTCAGGTGAGAGTGTAAAGAAAAGCTCGTGAAAACGTCTTACGTGTTCTCTTGCCTCTACTGGCCGGTTTATACTTGCGTCTTGAGAAAGGGCAAGCATAAGGGATTTGCCTTTATCAAGCACGTAGATCTTCTCTCGTTGCTCTTTAGCAAAATCATAGCTTTTATAAATAGTAAACCCAACTACTAAAAGACAAACCGATGCAAATACAATAGCGTAGAGCCTTATCTGTTTAAAGCTGTTTTCTATATTTCGAAGTGATTTAAATTCCATAATACTTTATTTTTTGATTAGTTGTCCTGAAATATTACCTACTGTTGCCCCTGCTCCTGCCGTGGCCATATTACCAGTAGTTGATACAGTCTTATTCATATTACGCATAAAGTTTCCTGCTCCACCTGCTTGAATTACCCATCCTGTTACTGTAGGAATAGTAAAATATCCAACAATACCAATGATCATAAAAATCGCATAAGCAGTATTAGAGGTATCAGGGACAAAACTTGGATCTGAAAGCATCTGCATATCTCTTTCGATAATTAACACTTGAATCTTAGCGAGCATACTACTAAATAGATCTGCTACTGGAAGCCAGAGATACACGCTTATGTACCGTGTGAGCCACTGGGTAAGTGTTGATTCAAAACCACTCCATATCGAGATAGCAAAGGCAATTGGACCAAGTATGGACAGCACTACCAAAAAGAAAGTCCGAATCGTATCAATAACAAGAGCCGCAGCTTGAAAGAGCATTTCTAATATCTCTCTAAAACCATCTCTTAGATTTTTTTGAAAATCATATTGCCATTTCTCTAAATACATACCTGTCATCGCTGCTAAATCAGATGGAGACCACCCAAGCTCATCAAGCTTTTTATCAAACTCTTCGTCTGAAACTAAATAGGCTGTCTCTGGATTTCGTAGCATTGCCTGTTTTTCTAAAACATCTTTTTTCTGCTGTAAAGAAGTCATATCAATCACTTGACGCTCTAATATCTGATGTGTTCCTTTAACTACAGGACTAAGCACTGCGTTTAATGTTCCAAGAACAAGGGTTGGAAAAAACATGATACAGATGCCCAAAGCAAACGGTCTGAGCATTGGATAAACATCAATAGGCTCGGCTCTAGCTAAGGCTTGCCATACTTTAATGCCAATGTAAAAAAGAGCACCAAGGCCTGCTAGACTTTTAGACATCCCTGCCATCTGGGCCGATAGTGGCATCATATCGTAATAAAGACTTTGAAGTACCTCATGTAAATTATCACTTGCCATAACTACCAGTATTTTTGATTCGAGTTACCATATAAATCAAATACCCTTTGGGTATTGCTTTTCTTTTTGGCTCTTAAGATGCTAATACCTATATTTTTTCTGGTATAATAACTAACAAGACTGTGGTAGTTTTTAACCTGTATATAAAGCCTATCTATAATATCCATGCGCTCTTTATCATTTAAAGAAAGGCTTGAGGGACTTATAATTTGCTTAAGCTCTTTTAAAAGCTCGGTGCTCTCACCAAGTAAAATAGAATAGCCATTTGCTATAGCCACTAGCTCCTGTGGTGAAAAATTAGTATCGTTTAGCATCTTGCCAAAGTTTTTGACATATAGCTCTGAGACCTCTGCCACTAAAAGCACTGTTTGTTGCACTTTCCTTGCGTCCTTAACAAGATTGTTTACCCCTTGAAGCTTATCATAATACTCTTTACCTTGGTTGTAAACTTTCTCTACTTGTTTAAAATTTTTAATTACATTTTCAACCGTAGCCGATGTTTGTATAATTTCATTGGCGCTATTAACAATGCTTTGAGCAAAGTTTCCTGGGTCATATACTGTCCACTGTGAGTGTCCTTTTATAGGTAGAATAAATAGCATAGCTATAATCCCTATTTGATATAGTTTTTTCATTGTAATAAATTTTAAAGATTGTTTTATTTTGAAGAAAATTAGGCAATAGTATCACCCTTGTCTTTTTTATCTTGTACAAGACGCTTTATAGCCATCTCTACGTTACCCTTGAGCTCTTTAGCCAGATTCATAACCTGTAATTTTTCAGTCTCCTCTGTGGTGTAAGCTAAATATTCACTGTAACTCACTTCTGTTGCATACACACCGGAGTGAGTTCCTCCAAGACCAATCCACACCTCTTTGTAAAGTCGGTTTGGATTGTTGTTTAAATTAATCGATAAGATTTGGGCTTTTTCTTTGTCAGTAAGGCCAAGCATCGTTTGTATATCATCAAACTTATTCATGTATTTGCGCTGATCAAGAAGGATCTTACAGTCGGAATTATTGATAATACTCTCCTTTACAATCGGAGATTGAATGATATCATCCACCTCTTGCGTTACCACAATTGCCTCTCCAAAGAACTTTCTAACGGTCTTAAATAAATACTTTAAGTAATCGGCCATCCCTTCTTTAGCTATAGCCTTCCAAGCCTCTTCAATTAAGATTAATTTGCGCTGACCTTTAAGCCTACGCATCTTATTTATAAATACCTCCATAATGATTATTGTCACTATGGGAAAAAGAATCTTGTGATCCTTTATCGCGTCAATTTCAAAAACGATAAAGCGTTTATTGAGTAAATCAAGCTCGCTTTCTGAGTTTAATAAATAGTCGTATTCGCCTGCTTTATAGTAGGGTTCAAGCACATTTAAAAAGTTATAAAGATCAAAGTCTTTTTCTCTAACCTTTTTGTGTTCTAACTCAGCTTTGTAATCTGTTTTGATATATTCATAGAAAGTATTGAAACTCGGTTTTACATCGCTATTTTGAAGTTTTTGGATATACCCACTAACGGCGTTTGAAAGCGCTACTTCCTCCGATCTTAAAGGGGGCTGGTCATCCCGCTTCCAAAGCGTTAAGATAAGAGTCTTAATACTCTCTCTTTTTTCAATATCAAATACCCCATCATCGGTATAAAAAGGATTA
This sequence comes from Myroides injenensis M09-0166, assembly GCF_000246945.1. Classification (GTDB taxonomy): domain Bacteria; phylum Bacteroidota; class Bacteroidia; order Flavobacteriales; family Flavobacteriaceae; genus Flavobacterium; species Flavobacterium injenense. The sequence goes on along the minus strand of NZ_BAEX01000027.1, from coordinate 29,877 downwards.
AAAGCAATTGGGTTTTCCTCGGTGTAGGTAAAATACAGCCCATCCTCGCCATTGGTTTTTCCTTTAATCAGCTCGCATAACCCTTGATAAGAGTTCCCTGTATCAACTAAAAGCACGTGGGCGTTTTGCTCATAGTACTGCCGTAACATATGATTGGTAAAAAAGCTCTTACCACTTCCCGAGGGTCCCAAGATAAATTTGTTTCGATTAGTGATAATTCCCTTTTTCATCGGTAGATCTGAAATATCTAAGTGAATTGGTTTACCAGTTAAGCGATCTGCCATCTTTATCCCAAAGGGAGAAAGTGAGTTTTGATAGTTGGTCTCCCCCGCAAAAAAGCAAAGTGCAGGTTCAATGAAGCTGTAAAAGCTCTCTTCACTTGGAAAATCCCCGCTATTCCCTGGCATACCTGCCCAGTAAAGCGCTGGAGCATCCACTGTATTGTGTCTTGGCACACACTCCATGGAAGCAATTGCGCTTCCTGTATCGTTTTTAATCTGTTTAAGCTCACTTGAATTATCAGACCATGCCATTACATTAAAGTGAGCTTTAATAGATGTTAATCCTTTACTATGAGCCTCATTTAAGTATTCTTCTATCCACTGCTTGTTTATTTGATTAGCTCTGCTGTATCTGGCAAGGGAATGCATATTTTTAGCTGACTTCTCAAATTGCTTTAAATTAGAATCACTATCTTCAATAAACAAATACTGATTATAGATGTGATTACAGTTTAAAAGAAGTCCAACTGGCGAGGCAAACGATAAAGTCATACTGCTTTTATCGGTTGATAGCTTTTCATAGCGTGATAAATAAGACACCTCAGTAGGCAGATCATCTGTACTTGATAAAGTGTGCATAGAAATACGATTATCTCCTACTCTAACCTCCTCTGCGCTGATGGCAATATCCTGAAGACTTCCTCTTTTACTTGGACTTAGCGTCAGATACTGCTCCAAGAGTCCACTTTTATCCTCTGAACCTATGATATCCCCTTCAGATAGTTTAATTAAGCTTATTAGACCGCTATCATTAACAATCTTTTCAAGCTGAGTTGTTGCCTCTAAAAAGCTTTGAATAGTGTCTTTATCTCTGATCTGTTTTGGAATGAGTTCTCCTTTTGTAAGGGATGAAAAGTTACTCTGGCTTTTTATTCGCTCCTTGGTAGTTTTTGTGATAAATAAATAACAACTGTGATTCAAATAGGGACGCTCGTTAAAATGCCTTTCAAAACTTCTGCTTAAATAACTCTGCTCTGCGTCTTTAAAATCAGCCTTATAACTCTGTTTTACAAACCAATCCTGTTTGTGAATCACAGTAAACTCCGGAAGGGTTTTAATAGCCTTATGCCACACGCTGTGAATGGTCTCATACTCTTTGTCTGAGATGGTAAATATCTCAGGTAAGATAACCTTGTAACAAACCGTTATATCTGCTTGTTTGGAGACAATACAATTGTTCTCTACCGATAGAATCGGAAACATTCTCTCTAAAGTGTTTGTCTTAGCTGTATTTCTCATAGTGTCTTAACTTTAAGTTTCTATTGAAATACGCTCTAAAATCCTTCCTTGAGATAATATACTTTGGAAAATATTTCCTGGCTTGAATTTTCATAAGACCATACTGAGCGTATTTCTTATTTAGTGAAAACACCTTATAGACAAGATAGCCTGATATGCCAAGGCCAAGGGTTAAACAAATAAAATTATTTACCCCTGCCATATACAAAACCATAACAAGAATTAAATCAGCCAATAGTCCTCCCGCAAAATAAAACAAGTACTGCGCCTTGAGGCCTTTAAATTCTACGCTTGCTCCAATACCTTTATTGATACTATACTTTTTCATAAGCGTAGCTTTTAAAGGAAAAATGAACGTAGAATCGTTGCTGCTACAATTAAAAAGATACAAGCTCCAAACCAGCTTGCAGCTGTCTTGCTTGTATCGGGATCACCACTTGAGAATTTGTTGTAGACCTTTACCCCTCCTATTAAACCAACTACAGCTCCAATAGCATAGATAAGTTTAGTGGCTGGATCAAAATAAGAAGTAACCATTTGGGTGGCTTCTGTGATTCCTGCAACTCCATTTCCTTGAGCAAAATTTCGATACTGAATCAGTAAAGAAATTACTGAAATAAAAAATACTTTTTTTTTCATAATATGACTTTTAAAATTACTTTATCAAGTAGTTTACTTGATATTTCATTGAATTTGCTTAAAAAAACAAAGTCTATTATTTTATGACAAAAAAAGAGGCTACTTGTCTTAAAAGGACTCAAAAATATAGTAGTTCAGCGCCAATAATATAAAATACTACCAAGGTGATTTTCTAATTAATCACAAAACTCAAATTTGATTCATCTTATCATTAATATAAGATGATGGTGACTCTCCTATAATTTTTTTAAATGTAAGAGTAAACCTACTATGGGAAGTAAAGCCGCATTTATCTGCCAAATAACTAATCTTATATTTAAGATATTCAGGTTTATTATCTAAACAATCTATGATATAATAAATACGTAATTCATTAATATAATTGGCAAAATCTTTTTGCTCATGTTTATTAATCACGTGAGATAAATAACGATGATTGATTCCAAATTCAACTGCAACATAATTTAAAGAAATCTGCTTATTTAAATATTGTTTGTTCTTTTCAAATGTCTTAAGCTTTCTTAAAATATATTGTTCTGTTTCTTTGGGCATATAATTCTTTTGATGTTTTATACTTTCCTTTATCCTTAGTTGTTTACTTTCTTGTTTTCTTTCCTTCTTTATATTATTGTTTAATTTTAATAATTGATCATACCTTTTGTCTTTTTTTCTAAATGTATTAGATAGAGCTGCTGTAAAAAAAACACCTGTATAATATATAAAAACAATAATAGAGGGATATGAACTATCAACTTGATTATTACCTACAGAATTATCCTTATACAAGACAAGCATTCGCTGTTTATAATCCTCTAGTAATTGGAGATATGATACTTTTTTAGTGGTTAAATTTTTAAGGGTTGTTTTGTTGTTTTGTTGTGTTCTCATTATTCTTTACTTTATAAAACTCACGCTATTGTAAAAAACAACTTTCTTTTGCTTTCATTAAATTATAATTATACCTTTTAAATCTATTCTTTTGTCAATAGAAATAAATAATACATACTTGGCTTATTTAATAAAAGTGGCTACAAAAGAGAGTCATTATTCTATATGCATTTACTGCAAGAAAATATTGAGTAGTGAATTTGATTTATATTTTTTTCATTGATAATATTAACATTATCTAATTCTATTTTCATTACATTGTTAAAAGTAATTTCTATTATAAAAAAAACATAAAAACAAGGGTGGACATCAGGGTGGACATTTTACAACACACTGAAATAGAATGAATTAAAAAACAAACAAAAGCATAAAAAAAAACAAAAACTTTCATATGTCATCAATATTAAATATACAGATAACCATTAAATATGACTAAAAAAACAAATAAGATTTTAAATCGAAAAAGAAGACTTATTAGTTTTCTTCTTTAAGTCGACTAATAAATTGAGAAGGGGACTCTCCTACTACTTTTTTAAAAGTAATAGTAAATCTACTATGTGAAGCAAAACCACTTTGCTCTGCTAAATAACTTATTTTATAAAGTAAATAATCAGAGTTATCATAAAGACATTTTACGATATATTTAATGCGTAATTCGTTAATATAACTCGTGAATTCTTTTTGTTTATATTTATTAACTACATAAGACAAATACCGATGATTACAACCAAATTGACCAGCTAGTACACTAAGTGAAATATCTTTATCTAAAAATCCCTTTTGTTTTTCAAATATTTCTATACGCTCTAAAATAAAGTCTTCCATGTCCTTAGACATGTATTCTTTATCAACTTCTTCTTGCTCTTCTTCGAATTCTTGATTATAATCCTCTTTAGAAACTAATAAGGCATTTGGTCTGTTTTTTATACATAGTTTTAAAAAAAAATACTTAGATATATCACTCCCTTTAATGAAAAAAAGAAAAAGTAGAGAAAAAGATAAAATCATCAAACCCCACTGTGCATAATACATTTGCCTTTTGTGTTGTTTATTGATTAAAACTTCCTTTTCATACATGGAGTGAACAAGCTTATTATTTATTGTATTTCGCTTGTAGTGTTCATCTTCTTTAAGTTTTAAATAAGTTTCAGCAAACACTATATACTCCTTGTCACTTCCGGTCTGCTTGTAATAGTCTAAAAGTGAACGTCCAACTTGTAATTTTAAATCAAAAAAGCTAGATTCCTGAGCTATATTCCATGCATTATTAAAATAAGTTAAGGCACTTTTATAATCTCTTTTTTCTAGAAAGACCTTTCCTAGTCCTTCATATATAAAGCCTCTAAGAGCACTACTGGAAGAATTAGAAGTACTGAGATCTAAGTCTGCTTTTTTTAAATAAGCAAAAGCAGAATCAACTTGCTGCTTGAGTAAGTAATTTTTTGCAATTAATTCATTATTAATAGCATATAAGAATTTTTTATCTATATCTCCTTTAATGAGTTCATAAAGTGTAAAACCTTCCTTTAAGTAAGAAATTGCTTTGGAATAGTTCTCCTCTTCCATTTCATAATAAGCTAATTCTTGTTTTGTATTTCCAATAAATCGAAACTTATCATCACTTTCGGGAATTCTTTGGCTATAGTTGATACCTTTTTCCAATGCTATTTTGCCTAAACCACTAAGTCCATTTTCTCTATATAAAGTTGATAAGGTGCCATTAATGCGCGACAAAAAACCATAATCTCTCTCATTATAAGCAATACTATCAGCTTTTTTTAAACTAACGATAGCCTCATCTCTTATTCCACTTTGACGAAATAGTTGAGTCTTTAAAAGATAAGTTTTTATTTTTTGCTGATTGGTCTCAGAAATACTCAATAGATACTCAGATTGATAAATAGCCCTATCTATATCTGTACATAACAAATCTTGTTGTATCTCATTATAGGTTTTATCGTATAAATACTGTTGACCATATGTGTTTTTTACACTAATTATAATTAAAAAAAGATATAATAATATGCCTCTCATGCAATGTTTTCTTTAAACAATCTCACCAATTATAATTAAACCCAAGCTAAAATATGTATTACTATATCTAATTATTTGTTTCATTTTCTTTATTCTATATGGATTTGGTAAAAAATTAAAGGTCCATATTACTATAGACCTTTTAGTGCGTTTTATTCTGTTAAATTAATAAGCAAAATTACTAAAAGATTCAATACTAAAACTAAATCACAAAATGTACCTTATATTTTTAACTTTTGGTATTCTTTATGGATACTTTGAAGCTTTTAATTCGCATTTACATCTACTTTTAAAGTGTTTTTAAGCTGCTATAAGCTCTCTTTTAAATTCAATTGCCACTGCCAAGCTGTTAGTAAAGATTGCTCAATGGTAGTTGTAGCTTTCCAATCAAGTTCTTTCTCTGCTAGACTAGCATCAGCATATGCAATGGTAATATCACCCTCTCTACGTGGTCCTATCTTATAGTTTACCTTCTGCTTATTCACCTTTTCAAAAGTCTTAACAATTTCCAATACCGATGTTCCTCTACCTGTTCCTAAATTATAGATATCCAATAAACTCGTCTTATCCTCTTTTAATAATTTTAATAAAGCAGCCAAATGTGCTTTTGCTAAATCTCCCACATAAATATAATCTCTTACAGCAGTACCGTCAGCCGTAGTATAGTCATCTCCCCAAATATTCAGATAGTCGCGAATACCAGCTGCTGTCTGTAAAACAAAAGGAACTAGGTTATTAGGGACACCATTAGGAAGTTCGCCTAAAAGTCCACTTTTATGTGCTCCAATTGGGTTAAAATAACGCAATAAACAAGCTTTCTTATCATAGGCTTTTACGAAGTCTTCTATGATTTGTTCTCCCATTTGCTTGGTTTTTCCATAACTTGATTCACACATTTTTAATGGAGTTGATTCCCTTATAGGCATTTCTTTAGCCTGACCATAAACAGTACAAGAAGAACTGAATATAAGATGCTGCACATTATACTGTTTCATCATCATTAAAAGAGTAACTAAACCGTTAATATTATTATCGTAATATTCTAAAGGATTGGCTTGACTTTCACTTACAGATTTAAAAGCTGCAAAATGAATTACACCATTAAAAGCATGTTGATTAAAAACAAGATTTAGTACTTCTTTATTTTTTATATCTCCTTCATATAATTCTGGCATTGTACCAGTAATTTTTTCAATATTGTATAATACCTGTTTTTTAGAATTCGATAAATCATCGATTATAACTACCTCAAACCCTTGCTCTATTAGCTCCACCACCGTATGGGATCCAATATATCCTAAACCTCCTGTTACCAGAATCTTATTCATATTATTCTATTTTTAAATAATAGCCTTTGTTATTTTCTGCTCCTTCTACCATCTTTTTCACTCCACCATTTTTATCTTTCTTTATTTGATAAAGCTCTTCATAATCCTTTGTGTAATGTGCATCAGGGACCACATTGACATCAAAAGTAATCTCCAGCTTATCTCCTTTTAAAAAATTGCCATAAAGTGTAATATAATGCTCTACATAACCTATATTCTTAGTGCTATCATAGCTCAATATTAAATGTCCCTGGCTACCGGCAGGAATACTATTAACAGACGAACGCTTCAATGCTAAACAACCACAGGTTATAATAATATCATCTAATACAAATGGATGTTCTCCTACATTCTTTATTGGAAATACAATATCTAATTCCTGTCCTTGTACGATAGGATAATAATGGCGCTTATTATCAATAATCTCTAATGTAGTTTTCTTGTCTTTCATATCCCCACATGCGATAAAAAAAAGACTAAGGCACAAACCGCACAGTATTCTTAAACTTTGGCTCATATACTATATTTTTCTTAATTGTACTTCATCACAAGCTAGTATATTGCGATGTTCTTTTTGTTGTCTAATCACTTTTATCTCTATATGTTCTACCTGGCTTAAATCAAGTAAAACACTAGAGGTACCTACGTTTTCTTCTCTTGTCAAATCTTTATTCATTACCTGTGCAATCATCTTACCTGCCGCCCAAAACTCAACTCTCTCTGGTAGATAAAAGTTATGTTCCTCTTGTTGCAAAAAGCGGATAGTTATCCTGTGAGTACCTTCTAAAGATTGGGTAATAAAACGAAGGTGTAAGTCATCTAAACTACTGATGTACCAACCTATGTGATAATCCTGTTCGTATCCTATCTGAGCATCGTGTAACAAATCAGATTTTTCAAACCCCTCATCTTTTTTAGATAATATTTCAATAGACTTTCCTTTGAGAAGATTTTCATCATCATTGTCCTGATATATCTTCCTCCAAAATGCTATATATTTATCTAGTGAACCATTACTTTCTCTGTAATTAGATATAGTATAATTACTACTTTGCTCTAGCTGATCTATCCATTTTTTGACAATAGGCTTAACTTCTAATGAAAAGGGGTGCTCAATAGCATACCCGTATTGTTTTGACTTTTCATAATAGGCCAACTGAAATCTAGTAAAAGTTAAGGCTGTGTATAATTTTTTTAGTTGTACTTGTTCTTGTCCTTTTGCCTGTATTATCACTTTTTCTAATGCATCATAAAACTCTACAAATTGTATAGGATCACAATACACTTTTAAAATATCAGCAAAACCACTATACATACCATATTGTTTCGCCTTCTTCTTATATTGTTTTTCTAAACTGAGATAATAGGAAGTTAATAGTGAATGACTACTGGGGTAAAACTTTTTAAAATACTGCTCTACAAGTTTATCGATAGCTACATCTGCTCTTTTCATTAGTTGTCCAGCTACATAAGTTTTCACATCGTCAAAAGGCATATAGTCATATCCACTAGCATTGAGAAAGATTCCTTTTATCCCTAACTTTTTATAGAACTTCAACTGTTCTTGTAAACTATATAGAGTGGGAATAGGTGTAAGATAATCATCAAAATTAGCACAGTAGTCCCATATATAAATCTCACTTGTTTTCTGCTCCCAGCTGTAAAAATCTTCAATAAATTGTTTTGTAACAGGTTGCTTTTCATCTAATGTTATACCTTTAGGCAATTCAATAGTACTTAGTATTACCCCTGCATTACTTGCCATTGGTGCAGTTGGTATTGTACTAGTTGTACGATAAGCAGAAGTGAAGAAATGATGACCTTCAAAACAAGTAGCTAATTCATTAATAAAATTTACTACTGCAGATGATGCACTCTTACCAGTATTACCAGCAAGCAAGCACTGGTGACACTGACAAACAAGATTATTATCTTGAGGCATAATCATAAAATAATAAAAAACCGAAGTACTATCTCCATAATTATCATTGATATAAGAAGTAACATCAGCTAATAGCTCTTTAGAAGAAAAACACCATTGTCGACTATCCCTTTTTCCTTCTATTAAAGCATACATATTCTCATTGTGGTCTGTGATAACTTTGTTTAAGTTATGTCCCCATATTCCCCATTTTTCTTCCAGATTAGCATTAGCATTTATGGTTGCATAATCTTCTTGTAAATTAGGACTATAATGAGGATCTCTATATTTAAAATCAAATGAACTACAATGATCATAAAATTCAATTACTGCAGGATTTAGATCTTGAGAATTAATTCTGCTATCTTCTCTAGAAAGCGCTTCTATTAATTGATAGACCATCCATAGGGCTATATCATCGCTACGCACTTGTATTAGTAATCGATCAGCAGTATGACTAATACAATAATCATGTGATAAGTCCTGATCTATTTCAAACTGAATCTCTTTTTGGTTATCCTGCGCAGTACCGTTCAGACTAAAAATGGATTGATCACTTGAGCGTTTTACTAAATGATTATAAGTGTATTCTGCCCATAATTCCCCTTTCTCATTAGCACCCGTAATTATATATCCATGGGCTTTAAGTTTTGGTAATTCTTTAGTTCCGCACCCCAAAAGTACAAGAGAAAAAAGAAGTAAGCTATTTCTAAAAACCTTAAAAAGTAACATTCAAATTAAAATAGAGATTATATAGATTTCGATAGTTATTATCGCCTGCTTTATAGTTGTACCATGTACCTAATACTCCAAGAGAAACATTATGATAAACAATTCGTGAATATCCTGCTCCCACCATTGTATTAATTACCGAGAAACCATTATAGAACTTATAATCAATTAGTTCTACATCAGGTGAAGAACCAACTCCTGCCATGGCAGAAACATAGTTTTTCGGGGAACTTAAAAAGTACCTAGCATTAATAGAAAGATTATATAAATACTGATCATCAAAAACAAAATTATCTAGCTTAGCATTTAAACGAAACTTATCTAACTCTTTTGTCAGCCCAAGCACTACATTAAACAATCCTTGCTTATTAGAAGTGTTATCATCACTAACTTCTACTCTTCGATATCCAAGACCTACCTCTAACTCCATTGGAGTAAACAAGTTAATCTGTTTATACACAGACCCATTAATCGTGAATTTTGGAAAAAACTGATTTGCCAAGCCAACATTAAATCGAGATGACCATTTATTATTATAAGTATGTGACCATTCTAATTGTCCTTGAATTCCTTTTCCTTGATCTCTTCCTGCGTAATTAGCTCTACCAGTATAAGTATTCTTATCCCCTAAATAACTATATTGAAAAGAAGACACAGTACTGATATGATCACTATCAGCAAAGCGACTACGCAAATGTTCTATTCCCACTTCATTGCGATAACTCTTATAGTTTAAATAGTTTAAATGTTGTTTAAACTCTGCGATTTCTAATGGCGATACATCATAATTCTGCTGATATAAGTAAGCTTGGTCGTAGCGTTTTAATTTTTCCAATACAAGCCCTTTAGTATAGAGCAATGTTTTATCTTCTGTTGAATAAAGTAAACCTGTATCTATAATTTCCAGTGCTTTTTCAGCTTCATTTTCTTTTAATAACACTAAAGTGTATTTCTCTGTTGCTTGTGCAAAAGCATCTATTAAATTCTTATGATATGGATTATTCTTTAATTCTCTATGTAGATCCTCATAAACTATTTGGGTAGTAGATTTATCTATAATATTTAATTCAGCATCTTTTACTTTGAAGAAGACATCATCTGGATAATTACTACGTCCTTGCTTAATAAATTGCGCTAAAGCATTCTGATCTTTTACTTGATAAGCTAAATTAGCTCCATATTTCAAAGCTGATAAATTAACTGAATCAACTAGTAACCAACGGTTTACATACTGTAAACTCTCATTATAAAGAAACTCATCATTATAATATTTAATAATTTTGGTCATTAATTCACCATATCCCTCTAGATAATATAATTTCTGATTGTCATCCATCAATTTTAAAGCATCTTCATAAGCCGTAGCAGATTTATAGAAATTATTCTGCTTAAAATAAATGTCGGAACGTTTAAAGTATAAATCATAATTTGAAGGATTTTCCTCTATTAAATTATTAAGAGTATTAAGCGCATTACTATAATCACCTAAAGCCACATAAGATGTGTAAATACCGTTTTGAGCTATCTGATTCATTTCACTATCTCCATACTGACTCACTTGATACCAGTTAGCTATTGCCTGGTGATAGCGCAACTGCTCCATATTTGCTTTAGCTTCCATAAGCATTACCTGTACATAGGCTTCTCTTATCTCTTGGTCATTATTATACTGATAGAATAACTGCTTTGTTAAACTAGCTACTTTATCATTATTCCCTAAACGGTTATATACAAGTAGCTCTTTTAGTGCTAAATTCTTACTATCTCCTTTACTTTTGCGGTGTCGATCAATAGCAGTTAATGCTTGCTCATACTGTTGTCCACTAAATAAATGGTTAAACACATAATTAAAAGCCTCTTGATTTGAAGCATTTGCTTCAAACAACTTACCGTATAACGTAAAAGGATCTTTATCCTTAGCACTGCGAGCTGCCTCTAATAAATAGTAATTGTACTGAGCAGTTAATTGTTTCTGTTGCAAAAATGTCAATATTTCATCATAACGTTTTTGCTCTTGTAAAATACCTACCTTCTTATTAATCAATTCAATATTATCAGGAAAATACATTAATCCTCTTTCGCTGTAAGCTAAAGCATTATAATGATCTCCACTTTTTAAATAATCATTAATCACACTTAAATAATAATTCTGATTAGTTGGATTCTCTTGTACCAGACTCTTTGATAATACTAATGATTCTTCAATTTTGCCTTCTTGGCGTTTACTTGCAGCTTCAAGTTCTGTACTATATAAATAATCATTTTTTAACTGCTCATCATTTGGGTAGATTTGACTTATGCGTTTGCGAAGACGATTTGCTTCTATGTGATTTCCTTGCAACTCATATAACTCAACTTTCTTACGCCATAAGCCTTTCCAGTAAGGATTTACTTCCAGCAGTTCATTAACGTAGCAAATAGCACTAGAATAACGCTTTGACTCTGTCTCTACATTGACAAGTATTTGTTTTGCATCGACGTTATTTGGATTAATTTCTAATGCTTTGACAAGCTCATAACGCGCTTTGTCATATTGTTTTAAGTGGTGATAATATTTTCCCGAAAGCATCTTAAGATCAGAATCCTTAGAATTAACTTTTAACCCTTGATCGACAATCGTTTTTCCTGCTTCCCATTGACCTTTGCTAAACTGATTATTTGCTTTATGCACATAATCTTCTGAATAATCGAAGGTTATTGTCTGTCCGTAGGTAAAATGCCCCAAAAACAATAATGCAGTAGCTAAAATATAAGTTCTTAGCTCTATTTTTAAAAATCTCATCTTTCTTTTTTTGGAATTTTATTAATTTATCTCTACGCTAGAGGTGGGAGCAGTCTGTTCTTTTTTACTAAATCCTTGTCTTGTCATATCTCCCCATTTGAAACTTTTACGTGTTAAGAACTGCCAATAGCCTCTTATGCTAAAAAACACAATTAATGGATGATAAATAATTGCTTCTAATGAAGAAAAGATAATTAGTTTAAGGTATTCACTGTAGCTCTTGTATTGCTTTTTAACCATTAAATCAAATGATATGGTAATTAAAGACATAGTAATACCAATCATATACACAAAAAATATCATTAACCAAAAAGTAGAAAAATTAACTTGATTAGTTAACAATAAAAAGATTAAGAACAACAATCCTGTAATCTCTACTAAAGGAGCTAAAAACTCACATAATAATGCATAAGGCATCACCCAAAGTCCAGTACGACCGTATTTACGATTAAACAATAATTTGCGGTGAACAACAAAAATTTGTAACAATCCTCGTCCCCATCTGGTTCGTTGTCTACTTAACACTTTTAAGTTTGGCGGACCTTCAGTCCAACAGCAAGTATCTGGAATCTGAACGATTTTATATTTTAAATTCTGATCGCGCATATAAGCAATCATACGTAAAGTCATATCCATATCTTCGGCATGAGATAAAGAATCAAACCCTCCCGCATTAATCACTGCTGATTTATCAAAAAGTCCAAATCCACCAGATACATTAGGTATTAAGTTAAAAAAAGACCAACCCATTTTTGCGAGTAAATACGATCGTAAATATTCTGTCTCTTGAAAAAGTGGTATAATACCCTTTGGGGGTTTAACGCGAGTGATATTTCCCTTTTTTACTTCACATCCATTTACCATGCGCATTGTAGCCCCTACTGCTATAACACGTACATTAGAATCTAATACAGGCAGAATTACTTTTGTAAGGGTATCTTTGGCCAATAAACAGTCTACATCCGTATTAATAAAATAATCATACTTAGCTACATTAATACCGGCATTCATCGCATCGGCCTTAGTCCCACCATTTACTTTATCTACTACCGTTAATCGTGAATAGAGTGTATTTGTTGATTTAAAAACGCGGTTAACTGGTTGACATCTTACTTTTTGTATATAAGGAAAGGGAATCTCCTGAAGCTCAAAATTATCAATAAGTAGTTCTAATGTTTTATCTTTACTACCATCATTAACAATGACAACTTCGAAATTAGGATAATTTAAATTCAATAAAGAATTCACATTTTCAATTATAATTACCTCTTCATTATAAGCAGGTGCAACTACTGAAATAGCAGGTGCCATCTCAGGATGTTCTCTTAATTTATTCTCTTCATTTAAAGTATATTTACTTTTATTATTAACAATATTGAAGTATCCAAATACAGCTAATAATACATAAATAATAGTTATAAAAAGAGCGTAAAAATAAATCAAATATTGATAGAGATAAATTAGTAAGTCCATAGTATTACTTGATTATTAAATCAATTTTATTGGTTAGAGTTATTCAATTCTACATAAGAGATTAATGCTTTCTCAAATTCAGTAGTTACATTATTTTTTATTCTATTGTAAACCACCTTTTGATGATCAATTAGATAGATATTGTAAAACACTTTTATCAAAGCCTCCTTACGACTAAGATTATAATAGATCTGCTCCAAAAAGTCTAATGACTTATTACAACCTATCACCCCTAGAGCATCAATTATTGCATCTTGTACTTGTTGACTGCTATAGTCAAAATCTTCTTTAAATACATCTACAGCTTCTTTACTCTTTAGCTTACCAAGTGTGGTAGCTATCTGAGCTTTTACTCGCTGACTACTTTCTTCCTTAAATAACGTAATCAAGGCATTAGCACTTTCTAATTGTTTAAAAAAACCAATCTCTTTAATTAAGAAAGCTTTGTAATTATCATCCTTTACACCATTAACCCAACGCATAAGTAGTGGCAAAGGTTTTTCTAAAGATTTATTATATAGAGAAGTATGAATTCTTAACTCATCTAAAGAGTTAAAATCACTATCAAATCCATTATCTAAAAACTTAAATGCATCATGAGAATCAAATTTCATAAATACACTCTTAGCATGTTTTCTCACACTTTTATTACTTGAAAATACTTTATGAGAAACAGCATTTCCTGATACGTTAGTTCCCATTTTTTCCAAAAACCTCAGTGCTTCTTCACTAGTTTTACTTTCGCTACTGCGCAAGCATTTCTCCCAAAATTCAGGTAGTTTAAAGGCAGATAAAACTTCTTTGTAATTATTGGTATTTAACTTCATTTCTATTGCTTATTAAATTCATCATTAAATCAGTAATATGTGTTTTTTCCCAATCTTTTAATTTATCTCCGTCTAAATTAAGATTAGCACTCACCTGATCAGCAGTCATATTGTGTTCTGAAAAAAGAATACTTTCTAATTTATGTTCATACTTTTTCTTTATTTTATGTTTTCTCATTCTCTCTTTTCTAAGACTTCGAGCAATAAAAACAATCTTAAATAACGAAACCAGATAAAGAAAAGCCAAGACCATTATTAAAAAAATAGTCACTCTAACTATAGTAGGAAAGCCTTCAAATTGTGAAACCAAGTAGTACAAATAAAATTTAATTCTATCCATTGCGTTTAATTATTTGATACAAAGATTTATTAATTTATCTATACATCTATACACTATACTTTTTCAAATAGCGTAAAATCATCATCAAATATTTTACGTTTAGCGTAAAACACACAACCTTTAAATTGTTAAAAATCAGAAGTTTAATCAAAAATATTTATCAAATAGTAGAATTAAGTATACTATTATGGTCTAGGGAACGTACTTTTAAAGCAATAATGTACTTCCCAATTTATTGAACCACTCATATACAAGATCCCTCCCAATGTATTTACAGTAATGTAATAATTTCCTAAATAATAAGTAATTAATAATAGTAATGCGTAATACTACTTATTACTAAACACATTACTGCTAGGTGGAAATCTTATATATAAAAAACCGGTGAATAGACTAAGTCTATCCACCGGTTTTTTATTGAACAAAAGGAATTAATTAGATTTTATAAAATCTTCATATATTATGAATTACCATTTTCCCCCAAACTTATTACCAGGGTAATTTGGTGTAGTTGGATAAAGAGGGTTATTAAATGAACTACCTGGCAAATTTGCATTCTTGTTGATAAACACCTTCGTGCTTTTTATATAATCACTGCCTTGCAAAATCCCTTTTACTGTTACATAGACACTTGAACTAGTTCTTGGTCCAATATAGAACTTTTCACTTTTTACAACTTCTTTACCTACAGTTTCTACTTTTAAATAACCTTCAACGATATAGTTCAGATCATTCTTCACTGAGAACTGCACTTTTGTATTCATATTATTCAATGTATAATCATAACTCTGCCCTACATATTTTGCTTTTACTTGGTTATTTGTATAGTCCTCATAATCATCTGATTTACTACAACTAGTAATTAATGCGGTCATAAACAGAAATAATAAACTTATTTTTTTCATCTTTTTTATTTTTTAAGGGAGCGCAAGATAGATAAAAAATAAAACGTTTTTAATAAAATAAACAATATTTTAACTAAACACAAAGCTTAACTAATAAATTTATAAATTAAAACATATTAAACTTATATAAACAAACAATAAACAGACATTATCGTAAAAACTATAATTTTAAAAACACTTTTAATAATTGTAATAGTCAATTTATTTTTAAAAAAAACAAAAACATGATTACAGTCATAAATACTAAAGTATGCTCGAAGTAAATTTGAATATAAAATATCTAAAAACAACAACTCCCCATGCTATCTAATAATCAAAAGAAAATAGTATTACAAACTTCCAATCTCCTAAAAGAAAATAGTGGTGACTTACTTAATGTTTTTTATACCTCTTTATTTGAACAACACCCTGAGCTACTAAACATCAAAAATTTAGGAGATCTAGAACAAACTGAAATACAATCTCATATCTTGTCAACAATAATAACTTGTGTTGAAAAAATTGCAAAAACGCAAAATATAAATAAACTAATTAATACATTAAGACAACAATACACAAAGCTTGAAATATCCCCAGAACAATACGAAATAATGGGAAGCTATTTTATACAGGCAATCGTAAAAATACTAAAACACGAGGCTTCGGCAGAAACTAGGCAAGCTTGGGAAACAGCTTGTCAACAAATTGTAGATATTATACTAGCCAATGATATCGACCAAAACATTAATATTAATAGCAATAATCCCCTAGAGAGCCAGTGGAATACTTTTGTTGTAAAAAGTAAAGTAGAAGAATCTGATGATGTAATCTCTCTATATTTAACCCCAGTAAATCAAACTTGTATTATTCGACATTTGCCAGGACAATATCTGCAACTAAAAATGTTTCTGCCTAGCCTTAATAAAGAAGTAACAGCTAACTATAGCATATCTTCCATACCTAACGATGATTACTATCGCATTACAATTAAAAGAGCTCATAAAGAGGTCAATACAATGCAAGAACGATTAACTAATTATCTATATGATCATTTGGCTGAATTAGATTTAGTAGCATTAACCCTTCCTAAAGGTAACTTTACGCTGAATAGCAATACTAGAGATAAAGTATTTTTAAGTGGTGAAATTGGTCAAAGTCCATTAATCTCAATGTTAGAAACCATAGAGGCAAATAATTATGGTAATCATAAGATTGTCTGGATTCACACAAGCAAAAATAAAAATGTGCAAGCCTTCAAAAACAAAATAAGATATATCGCTAATAATTACCCTTTAGTGACTCCAATAATGTTTTATGACCAGATAGATGAAACTACCGCAGATCTTGCCCAATATCAAGGACAGATAGATTTTGACAAAATAAAAGAATATACTTTTAGTAATAATGCAGATTATTATCTAAGTGGATCAAAAGAATTCGTTGAAAAATTAAAAGGTGATTTAAAAGCTCGAAATATTAATGAAAATCAAATTTTCTATCAAGAATATGCACCAGAACAATAAGCCTACTTCTTATTTAAAAATTTTAAAAGAGAAAGTTACTAGTTATTTTATTTAATTATTTTTTGTTATCTATAACAATCGTTTTTATTTAAGCGTACAGCCTTAATCAAGCTGTACGTTTTTTTTTATTTCTAAAAATATTCGATAAGCTATAGTTATGAATTCACTCCCGTATAATTAGTACTACTAATCACTCCCATTCTAGAGCCTTAAAAAATATAAAGCATGCTATTGTAAAAAAAACATAGAACAAGTAACAAAATAAGTTGTATTTTCACATTACTATTCAGTGTTCTAACTGATAGATTAAAAATAAATATACACAAATCAAAGTTTGATTTATCTTCTAAATTGATTGTAAAAAAGTCAATTTTATTCCAACTATTTTTCTTTTTTTTTCAAATTTTATTTGGTTTCTGCTCCAACGTTGTTCGGGTACCGTTGCAGTTTTGTTCGGGGTACCCCTGTTTTTACAGTGCTTACCCCAACAATTACCGAAGCGTTGCTGAACAAATGTGCACTTTTACTTCCACAATAACCTGCTAAGTACTATAAACACAAGGATTGTTACATTCTTCGGAATTACATAAATGACAAAATAAGATCATTTTTTGCCCTTATTTCCCCAGCAGGTAAATAGATATAATGGTATTAAGTAGTGTTCTTATTTTTGAAATTATTCGCAATGAACTTTATATAGTATTCAAATATCAAATAATTGACGCTATACTAATTGTCATATAGTTGTATATCCAGTTAAGATTATTTCTTGTCTATTTTGTGCCTTGAGGCTTTTTCTTACAGAATCCTTCGAATGCCTCCCTACCAATAGTATTTGCTGATTAAAGAAACTGCTATTATATTTGTATAGTGTTCTAACGAAAAAAAAGAAATGATAAGACAAGAATTATTATTACAATATGGTGCTGAAATAAAAACTTATCAGAAAAATGAGACTATTTTTCTAGAATCACACTACCCTACCCATTACTATCAAATTGTAGAGGGAAAAGTAAAGATGAATAATTACAATGAAGATGGTAAAGAATTCATCCAAAATATCTTTGTCAAAGATCAAAGTTTTGGCGAACCACCCCTTTTTATAGATGAATGCTATCCTGCTAATGCTGAAACAATTACAAAAACTTCAATCATTCAAATCAGTAAAGAGGATTTTTATAAAATGATGCATGAGAATCCAGAGGTATCTCTTGCTTTGAATAAAAGTCTTGCCAGAAGATTATACTATAAATCAATTATGGCTCCTGAAATATCCTCGCAAGAGCCAGAGAAAAGATTACTTACTTTACTTGATTACCTTAAAACACATCGAACAAATAAAGATGAAAAAGAATTTGTAGTTGATTTTACGCGACAACAAATAGCTGATCTCACTGGTCTTAGAGTGGAGACCGTAATTAGAACTTTCAAACACTTAGAAAGACAAGGTAAAGTAAAAATTATCAATGCTAAAATAGTTGTGAATACAAAATCGTAAATCAATACTATATTAAATATCGCTTAACACATTCCACTTATATAATTACTTATAACCAGATTACTAGCAATATACATTTCTATTTACTTTAATACCAATGCGGCTAATAGAAGTTCGTCTGAACAATTCCAGTAACTAACTTAACTATTTATCAAACTTACTTGCATTAAATCTATTCTTAAAAAAAAATATAAACTGCAATTTTAAAAAGAAGATGAATCTTATACAATCGCTTCTATATCGCCATATATCTACGTGTAAATTATAATATCAATAAAGAGAATTATCCTTAATATAGATTTGTTTACTTAATTAATTATAAAAACAATATTTGAATTTCATTAGTACTTTAATTTTTTTTTATTTCAAGGTAAAATTTTATACCTAAAAGGTATATTTTTAATAATTTTATCATATTATTGTACTATAATTAACAAATAATAAAATTAATAATGTTTCTACTACTTCATTACTAATTTTTAAAAAGGGAAAAATTGCTATGTTAGGAAATCTAGGGGGAAACATATTGAAAATGGAGTACTCCTATTTTTTTTAGTTAATTATAAAAATAAAAAAATGTGTTTGTCAAATTTACATTTTTGATGTGGAAGTATAATAATTTGTAGTAAAAGGTATTATTAATTAATTTTTGCTCATAATAAAAATTAGAATGTTTACATTTAATTGGTACCTAGTTAACTTATTTATCTCCACTATTATAAAGTAACCTTCTTTATCAGAAGGTTACTTTTTTTTATATCGTTTTCTTAAAATTCGATAGCTTCAAATTTCTTTGTTTTTACTTCTCTTTCCTTTACTAAGATTTCGAAAACATGATTACTTACTCGCTTATTTTTCATATTGATCACAATATCATTATTCAATACACTTACGTAATTACCATTATCAGGATATAATGATAACTGATAAACACCTTTGGGTACATATAACACAAAATCGCCACTATCTGAAGTATAAGCAGTAAAACGACGTCCTAATTCATCTTTGGCTAATATTCGTTGGTTACCAAGCATTCTAACGATATCGTATGATTTTTCGCTTTGTATATATTTGATATTTCCTTGTATTGTCGCAGTTTGTGTAAGAACAATTTCTTGAACCATATCATTATCTAGTAATATTGTAACAGGCGCCGCAAACCAATTCTTGTCATTTTTTACTTGGATTTCGTAGGTATCTAAAGGCAACTTTTTATAAGAAATCCTTCCCTGGTCATCAGTGATAAATG
Source organism: Myroides injenensis M09-0166 (assembly GCF_000246945.1). Lineage (GTDB taxonomy): Bacteria > Bacteroidota > Bacteroidia > Flavobacteriales > Flavobacteriaceae > Flavobacterium > Flavobacterium injenense. Next base: position 10,239 of record NZ_BAEX01000027.1, on the reverse strand, counting down.
ACTTTCTCCCTACTTTTACAATCGTATTAGCAGCAGGTATTAGATTATTATTCTCATCCTGATAATAAACTAATACCATTAAGTCAAAAGACTTAATGTACGATTTAATTGCATTAAACTTAGCAATAGCTCCCAACTGAAGATAGTAAGTATATTCTTTATTATATAAACCTCCATAGGTGGTATATCCAGAACCATATAATTCAATGGATTGATTCAACCTATAATCCACTCTAGCGTTAGACTGCCATAGACTACTAAAAGTCTTACTATCGGTATAATAACTACTGAGTTGTACTCCTAATTTTTCATTTGCAAATCGCTTTCTATAATTAGCAATAAACATGAAATTAGTATAAGTATCTTGCGGTAAATAACTTGAATTAATAAATTCACTCAAATTACTATAGTTATACTGATAGCTTAGACCAACATCAATCGCTTTATAATTAGCACCAATAAATGATTTCATACTAAAAGTCTTATCTAGTAAACTAATATTTTGATATTTCCCAACTTCTAAATTAGCATTGATACCATATTGTTTATTAAAATTAGCATAATTACCACCAATAGCTGCTCGATATGATTCTAGTGAAATCAATTCTCCTGTTTTATAATCTGGTCTTTTCTCTTGCACGTATCGAGGTCCTAATGTCCAATAAAAATCACTCATGCGGTAAGTTAAATTCACGCCAATACTTGAGGATTCTTGTTTAGACAAAAAGTATGTTGGGTATGTATATTTAGGATTAAAATCAATGTACTGATAAGTTAAGTTAACACCTGTTTTATTTTTTGACCAACGAAGTGTATTATTTAATTGTGTTACCCCTTGCCTAATACCTGCATAATATGGTGTGCTATAAAAGGAATTAGTTTGAAACTGAAACTGTCCTAAACTGGCATTGGCAGAAATACCGGTATAAGCACCATATTTATTTGTATTATTACTAGCTGTATAAGATACCCCTTGTTGGAATTGCATTCTAAAATTCGGAGTATCCATCAAAGAAAAAGAATTAAACCAGAGTGTTCTCTTTTCATTATATCGATTTGTTACATCATAATATAACTTAGATGAATTCCATCTGTTTTTGTAAGAATCAAACCCAACCCAAGCATTATATCCTATAGAACGCTCAGAAGGATCTGTTATTAAATACGTCTTGTCTAATATTCCTGCAATTAACACTATTGAATCAGATAATTTATAAGCAGATCTAACTCCTCTTCCTTGTACAGAAAACTCCCCGGCTTGATAAATATTACCTGCTTGTACATCCCATTTGTTATCTTGATAATCCAATAGTAGTTGACGCAAATGCAACTGCGATTGCTCATCCCAGTATAACATATCAGTAGCCAAGCTAATTTTTGAGGTTTCACTAAGTTCTATTTGTCCTTTTCCTCGCAACTGATAGGAAGAAAGGACATTTTTACCAAACACACGATTTACTTCTACCTGATTATCACTTAGATTTACTTCACTGATATCTCGTGCTGGTCTGTACTTACGTTTTCCTTTTAATGCACTTACATTAAAAACTACTCTATTTATATAATCACCATTAGCATATAGTAAAGACGCATATACTTCAAAATCATCTTGACGAGACACTTCTTTACTAATTACTTTGTTAAACATAATCAAAGTATCCTGTTGGGGCTTCAAATAAAAAGTAGTTGATTCTGCTTTTTCCCTAACTAATCCACTAGGATAACTCATTGCAAGGGAAAGTTTTTCTGTAGTATTTCCTTTGTTTATAATATAGGCTTCAAACGACAAAGTATCTCCTAATTGTTCGTACTGCAAATCAGTATTATTAGTAACCATAATAATTTTCCGATTCTTCTGAACTTCAATAATTGCTTCAATCTGTTGAACAAATTGCGTATTACTATCAATAAGTTTAGCAAGTATTTTTGGCTTACTCGTGTAACTAGAAAGGATGTCAGCTTGCGCCAAAATAGGTATATATAGTCGCTGACCAGGATGTAAAACAATAGTCTTTTCTGGCGTGCTATTAAGTTTTATTGCTTTATTAGAAGATGACAATAGCAATTGCCCCTCCCAGAGTTGATAGGAGTCATTAACAATTTCGACTGCAGTAGAGATACGTCCTAATGCATCTGTTGCCAGTAGTTGATCTGTAAAATCAATTCGCACCGTAGATGTTTGCGCATATATAGCAGTATGATAAAAAGCAATTAAAAATAATAATGCCTTAAAATTCATTAATTAGGGACTATTACAAAGTATAAATAAGTTTCATAACGTCCAGAAGCTTCTCTAAACTCTGGAACATTTGCAGGAATAGATAATTCTAAGGAATATTGTATTCCCTCACTCCATCTAGGAAACGAAGCTATAGGTTGCTCATAGGTAGAGAGCTGTACAGCAGGGTATATAACTACGTCTTTTGATTCATAACTATTACCTCCGCCAAAAGCATATAATTCTGTTCGCAATGTCAATACAGAGACAGGAATTGAATGAGACTTGGTATCGTTATACATATAGTTATCAGCAGCTTTAACAAATATCTGATGACCACTATAAGATTGCAATCGCAATCCTCCTTCTTTCCTAATAGTTTTACCCCTAGCTATATCTACTGGCGATTCAAAATTGAAAATAAAATTATCTGCTCCACGCATTAATACCAATTGCTGACTACCATGATTACCAATATAATTTAATTGGAATCGAGCGGCACCATAAACTGAACTAGTCCTAGCTATCAACTTATCAAATCCCTCAGAGGTGTCATAAAGATTAAACTCGTAGGTACTACCATATACACCATTAGGTATAGTTAATAAATGTACACCGCCATGCATAAACAAATCGAATGATAAAGCAAACGGACTACCATAAGGCAATGGTGTAGCGCTTTCCAAGATTACACTTTCAGAATACCTATTTAATGGTAAATCAGCAGCTAAAACACTTGTGGATAATTCTCTAAAACTACCACTTTGTAAATTAGGTCTTAAAGTTGCCATTTCTGCAGGTACCCTATAACTACCATAAATAAAATCGTCTTGTAATCTTACCGTTAGCTTCCAACGTTGAGGGCTTGGATAATTATAATCGCGTCTTAATTGCAGTGTTATTTGCTTAGATTCTGAAAGACCATATTTTAAATCATTATAGGTATTAAATACGGCTTGTCCCCCTTGATAGGCACTAAACTCTATTTGCGCTTGAGCACTTATAGCTATGCAACAAAGACAAAAAATAGAAATAAATACTTGGTAAAATCTCATCATATTTTAAAATCTATTTCAGCCACTTTTACTATATTTTCTTTTCCGTAGACAATTTGTACAATAAATGTATAACTTCCAGAAGCTAAATCAGATGGGACTGGATATATCATGTTGCGTTTATCAGAGGGTAAGCTATAGAAGTCTAATTCGCCTAGATCTATTTTACCACCATCTTGCTGATTAAATATACTTGCAGTAATTTTTCCATCACTCCATAACTTCCCATCATTCTCGAAAAATACTTTAATTTCTCTTTGACCATTCTCTGTTTTATTTGGTTTGATATCAGTAATTTCAATCGACTCTTGATTATCAGCTAAAGCGTGATATACTTTTAATCCCATACGTACAGTAACCTTAATAGCCGCTCCATTCTCGTCCAAAGCGTCACCCGGGTTAAGTTGAGTAAAAAATATCATACTAGTATGTACAGGAATATACTCTGGTAAATCTGCAGGTATATTCATAACAACCTCAATCTCCTTTGACTCATTTGGCTCAATAATAAAAAAAGAACTAGGCAATACTTGAATCCAACTAGCACATGAAACACTTAAAGTATTTACATCTGCAATATGATTAACTCCCTGTTGGGTATATTGCCAATCACTAAGTGACACCCCTACCTCTACGGCTTTATTATTAGGATTTGAAATACGCACTTTTTGACTTGCAACAGTTCCAGCATTATCGCGAAAAAACATCTTTCCAGGTGAAATAGATAAACCTGCTTGAGCAAAACATGCAACTTGAACAAAACAAAAAAGAAATAGTATTATATTTTTCATATTTAATGGGGAATTAAAGTATACACTAAAGTAGTTTGATAATGACCAGATGGTTTATTAATCGTTTTATTTATATCACTAGCAGGAATATAATAGTTAACTGAATAATGATGACTGTTATTAAATGTCCAACACTGTATTAAGTTTGTTGAAGCAGTAGATAATCTAACAATATGTGTCATAACTGAGTAATCAGTATCAGTATGACCTGGCAAACTAGCATGTATATAAACGATGGAAACAGGAAGTATTGATACGCCATCTTGATATTGAAAAAAATCATCTACACTACGGACATTTACTTCATAAGGTCTAGAACTATTAACTATTATATGACTTGGTAATCTACCTGTTTGAGCACCATTATAAAAAGCTTCCTTCCCTTCTAATTTAAGCTCTACATTGGGATGCGTTACTACTAATGATTGTTGCTCTTTGAATATTAAAGTAACTTTAGATCGAGTAGAACCAATCTGAGCTTTAGTACTTATAATACTTAATAATGAAACAATAATAAAAATAAATCGCAACAAAGTAAATGAATTATTATAATGATAAAATAGTGTAGGTTATCACAGTACTATAAGTGCCTGTTGGTTTATTTAAAATTTCCTCACTACTATTCATTTTGTAAGAAACATTAAAAGTTCTTTTTACATCACCTAAAGAAGATGACACAATATTATTATCACGCAGGGCTAAAGTCACTGGTAACAATACTATATTTTGACGAAAATCACCAATAGTCCCTAGACTAGGTTTTAAACCTATATGATCAATACTGATTTCTTCACCTTCATTAACTAAAGGTGTAGCTGCTACAACGCGTATTTCATAAGTTCCACTACTCATCACTTCTATATGATCCGCTTGGTCACTTACTTTTCCCTTTGTATAATCTTCTACTGTTTCAAAAGATAAATTGACATTTTGTTGTTGCTCATTAATCTTGATAGACTGAATAGGCTTTAATACCACACTTAAATTACTATTAGCCGATTGTTGACCAAAGCAAATAAGAGAAAATAAGATAAAAGAAAAGGTAAGGAGAACACGCATATTTACTAGGTTTATAAAGGTAAAAGTACAAATAAAAAAAACATGATAATATCATGTTTTTTTATATTTTTTAAAAGAATTATACTATAACCTACTATAGAGCATATAAATTATAAGTTACAGTAGTTGTATAAGTTCCAGCTTTTTTATCTGTATAATCTTTAGTTCTTTCTGCTGGAATAATATACTCAATATTATATCCCATTTTAGCGCTACCAGAATTAGTTTGGATTAATGCATCACTATCAGTAGTTGATAAAGCTACTGTTCCGTGAGTTGCTTTAAATCCTGCTGGTGCAGCTCCTAAAGCCATATTTTCATTACCTTTTACTTTAACGTCAATAGTGTTAACAGGTATTGAATTCTCACCATTTGCTAGCTCAGATTTTGCTACTACTTTTACTTCGTATTTTTGAGTTGCCGTTACTTGTAAATGTTTTGCAATTTCCCCAGAAGTACTCCCATTTTGAAAATGAGCTACAGTATTCATAGGGATAGTTATATCAGGCTGAGATACAGTTATCTCATATACATCTGACAAATTAACATGAAGATTTGTAGTTCCATTATCTTTTGGACCAACTTGTGCAAATGTTGAAAAACTTAAAAGTGAAACTAAAGCTACTACAGCTAATTTGATTGTTGTTTTCATTGATTTTTTGTTTAAACTTAATTAGTAAGAATATTAATTTGCTTTACTTTTTCTACTTCTTCTAAAGCGATGCAAATGTATATACTCTCGCTATATCACTAATTGTCAATAAACGTCTATTTATTGTCATTTTTCGCGAACATAACTACAACAAGTAATTAACACAATTAAAACATTAAAATACAGCCAATTAAATATGAAAAAAGAATATATTCTATGTATTTAATGCCATATTATGTCCTATATAAAGTAATTGCATTCTCAAAATAAGTATTAATAAAATCACAAAATGAACAAATACATAGTTAACAAAATATATCTCCAATATAATTTTATCATAAATCACAATGATTCTCTATACTCTTTGGGACTTAAACCTGTTGCTTTAATAAAAAATCTAATAAAATTACTAGCATCCTCAAAATTTAATTCATAAGCTACCTCCTTAACAGCCAACGGTGTATGTTTTAATAACAATTTTGCTTCATTAACCACCGAACTAGCAATTATTTTCTTGGGCGTTACACCATAAACTTCTTTACAAACTTCAGTAAGCTTCGCAATATTTAGATTCAACTGATCAACATAAAACTGAACGTTGCGCTCACGTTTTGCATATTTAGATAATAGTTTTGTAAAAGCTACTGCAATTTCTAATTGTAAAGGAGTCAATTTTGAATGATTAAAACTATCTAACGATTCAATATGAGCAGAAATTAAAAACAACAAGACGCGCTCAATTGTATTGTGAGCCAGCATATAATTTATATCACTATAAGGTTTTACATCTATCTTATATAGAGTATTAAAATAGCTCTGTACGAAGACCTCGTGCTCAGTCTTTACATTGATATAATTAATCGATTTAGTATTATCAAAAAAAGTACACTTACTTAAAAAAAACGATCCAATTCAGTGCGACAATAAAAAGCTTCTGTAAACTGCACATACAACAGTGTGTAAGTTTGATCAGCTGTTAATCTGAAAAGTTCATTTTTACCAAAAAAAAGACAATCACCTTCTTGTAATTCTTTTTTATTATTCGCTATCGTAACGGTTAATTTACCTTTGTAAAGCCACAATAACTGATATACATCTTTTTTTTGAACAAAATTCACATCCTCGTCAGATAAATAGCTTGCTTTACCTACATGAAAGCCATAGGTAGATTTTAATTCAATATTGGGGTTCATTAGTAGTAAGGGGATTTAGTGTTTCTTTATTTTCCAAAGTGCTTTATTCGTTTATAATCAGTAAAACAAAAAGGAAAGTGTGCAAATATCGTACAAAAAACACATAATACAAGTAAATTCAAGGAGTTAGAATATATTTTAACACCATAAAATATTCAAAAAATGAAAAGTAACACAAATAATAATTCGCAAAAGATATCAGTATTAAATATAAAACTACTAAAAAGACAATTTAATTAAGATAAATACTATTTGGATACAACTAATGCAAAATCAAAGAGTCTCTGAAAAAACAGAGACTCTTTATTGGCTTAATACTGTTAGTTTTAAATCCTACAGCAGGATGGTCGAAAAAAAAATGTTTTGTTGTTTTTTGGGGACTATAGATATTTAGTACCATCTGGGGAGATAGTACTAAAATAATCTCACACTTATTAGACAAAATATTCGCAATTAGTCACAATTAATCTTTTGTAAGTAAAAGCATGCAATTACACTTAGTTCTTTAAAACAGTATAAAAATACATAAAAAATAAAATATTACATGTTTTTATATGTTAATAAATCATACTATTTTAGTATATTATAATAATTATACATTTTTTATACGAGTTCACAAAAAAATCTCAATTAGTAACAAAATTAAACAGTATATTAATCAATATACTATCTACTGACAACTTTAATATTATAAAAGGGACTAATTATAACTTCAATTCTATAAAAAAAGTGCACTAAATTGTATTTTTTACACTAATTATATAGAATAAAATATTATTATCTACGTTTAAATTAGGATAAAAAATTCGGGAGTGAGATAATTCTGATATAAAAACTAAAAGGTTAATTCAAAAAAAACTGTTAGATTTTATATAATCCGTTTCGAAACTTTTTATTATTGTATACTTATATATTATATTTGACACATATTTTTAAACTAAATTCAATGCTAACTTTTTTACAAATTCAAGCAGATTCACTTGCTATCGCTGCACAAGATATAGCTGAAACAACTAACTCTCAAAATGAAATTTCAGCATTGGGATTTATACTAAAAGGTGGAGTTTTTATGATTCCTATTATCCTTTTATTTATTTATACCATTTATCTAATGATTGAAAGATATTTATATATTAGAAAAGCAACAAAAGGAAATAAAAATGATTTCAATCAAGTAATAGATCAGCTAAATAATGGAAAATTAGATACAGCTTTAGCCATAACGCAACGCGATAGTAACGCTACATTAAAAGTCGTAGAAGAAGGTGTATTAAGTATTGGACGTCCAATAGGGGAAATTGAAGGGAATATGGAGCGTAAAGCTTCTATTGAAGTAGGACAAATGGAACGTAAACTTAGCCATTTAGGTCTAATTGCAGGTATTGCCCCTACACTTGGTTTCGTAGGTACTATTCTTGGAGTTATAAAAATCTTTTACAATATATCTATTTCTGAAAATGTAAGTATTGGTAATATTTCAGGTGGTTTATATGAAAAAATGATCAGTAGTGGATCTGGTCTTATAGTAGGTATTATAGCTTATGCTGCTTATCATATTCTAAACTCAATAATCGATAACTTTACTTTAAAAACACAAGTGAATATATTGGAATTTATTAATACAATACAACGACCAAATGGCAATCAAAAGAAATAAACGCTTTAAAGCAGAAATAGCTACATCTTCTCTAAGTGATATTATGTTCTTTTTGCTTTTGTTTTTCCTAATTATATCAACATTGGCAAACCCAAATGTTATTAAAATGGTATTGCCAAAATCTCAAGAAAACGAAAAAACAAACAAAAAGCATTTAACTATTTCTGTAACTGAAGATAAAAAATATTATATCGATAAAACGGAAGTACCTTTTGAAAATTTAGAAAGTACTTTAATGCAAGAGCTAGGAAGTGATTATACGCAATCTGTTGTAGTCAGAATTCCTTATAATATGCAAGTGCAAGATTTAGTAGATGTATTGCAAATTGGGGTTAAAAACAACCTTAAATTCGTAATAGCAACTCAGGCTAATTAAAATACGACAAATAATAAAAAAGTCAGCTCGGTGAGCTGACTTTTTTTATCTCAATAATTTAATAATGCTATTGCAAATTAAAATTATATATAATCTTTCCTACTTGTTTTGCAGGAGCCTTACTGTTTGCTTGCCATTTTGTGGCTAGAGCAGCAATCTTAGCTTGATCTAATAGACATTTAACTGTATTGGTTGATCCTTTTACTCCTGGTCTAGCATCTATTGTATTACCTTGAGGATCTACATAAACCTCTACAACGACAATACCTACTTCATTACACAAATACTTAGGAACTGGTTTTACTAAAGCTGCACGTCCCTCTAATGAATATCCCGTACCGTCACCTACTCCACTACCATGACCTGCGCCACTGCCACTGCCACTTCCTGAGCCACTTCCACTTCCAGAACCTATTCCATTTCCTGTACCATTTCCTCCACCTACACCACCTCCTGAGCCTCCAGAACCACTTCCATAATATCCAGAACTAGCTGTTCCATTTGATTTACCTCCTGTTGTACTTGTTACTCCAGGCTTATTTAAAAGATTATTCAAGACATCTTCCGTACTATTCTCAATCTTTGGTTTCTCTACTGTTTTTGAAGCAGTTACAGTTGTTTTTGAAGCTTCCTTAACAGGTACTTCTTTCTTTGCAACTTTTGTTTCTTTCGCTTTTTCTTCTTTTTTAAGTACTACGTCTGTGTGATGAATATCTTCTTTAGTCGCTAATACATTAACCTCCTCTACTACCTCTTTAACTTCCGGCTGTTGCATCTCTACAGTTTCAGAAACAGATTCAATAACTGTAGTAGTACTTTTACTAGAAATATTAGCCATCATAGCAGAATTATTCTGTAAACTAACAGCAATACCTTCTTCGCCGCCACCGCCACCGCCGCCACCGAAATTATCCTCTACACTCTTACCATCAAAAAATCGAATGAAAAATAGTAGTCCAAAAAGAACCAAACATATTACTGCTGTAAATATGATGGATTTTTTTTCCTCTATTGTATATTTTATATTCATATTCTAAAATATCTAAACTAAAACTTCTTTGCCTTAACTAATCTCTCACAAATGTATAGTATTTACTATATATATAATACATTTTAAATATCATTTCACATTTATATACTACAAAATATTAAAGTTTAATAGCTCTTCCAACTATTTCAAAATTCAAAAGCAATAAATCATCTTCTAACAATAGATAAAATGTCAAGTTCTCTCATGT
>NZ_BAEX01000028.1 GCF_000246945.1 Myroides injenensis M09-0166 | reverse complement strand
TAGTTGTCATTACAAAATCCTTGAGATAAAAAGGCTCAAAATAAGCCACATCTACAAAATCTTCATTTACATATTTGTCATAACTCATACTTGCCATCTCTTTTGCAGAAGGATAAATAATATCATCTGAGTAATGAATATTAGCAGCATTTAATATTGTTTTACACTTTCCTGCCCCATCACCTATCAAATAAATATCTTCTGTTAAATCGCTAAATGTATCTTCATCTATTACTGTTGCCTCAATAGGCTTTACCAATGTATAATCAACATTAAATATAGCTGTAAAAGCCTCCATGCGGCGGGCATCTATCATAGGAATGATACAGCCTTTTTCAATTTTTAATTGTCTTGCTAAAACTTCCAAAGTATCTAGTGCAATCATAGGCAATCCTAACCCATAGCACAATCCTTTTACAGATGATACACCTATGCGCAGTCCTGTATATGAGCCAGGACCTTGACTAATAGCAATAGCATTTAAGTGTTTGAAATCAATATTGTTTTCTTTCAATAACTCCTCAATAAATACATGAAGCTTTTCTGCATGCGAAAAATTCTCTTCTGCAATCTCTTTTATAGCTATAAGTTTACCATCGCTGGCTAAAGAAACAGAACAATTCTTAGTTGCAGTTTCTACATTTAATATTGTAATCATTATTTTTTCTCTTCTTCTTTTATCTTATCACCATGACGAAGTAGTTTACTCACTTCAGAATAAGGGCCAGTAATTATCTTGTCGTCACTGTCAAGTCCTTCGATGATTTCAATATTCTTATCATCTTGAATTCCAGTTTTGACAAACTTCAACTTAGCTCTCCCTCCATCATTTACAAAAACAGCTTCACGCATTAATTCTTTATCGTAAACGACTTTGTCATCTTTATTTCTAATAGTGTCTGAAGGACTTCTCATCACCACAGCACTAATCGGTACTGCAAAAATATCATTTTTTACATTAGTAATGATATCAACAGCTGCAGTCATTCCTGGTCGAAAAGGAGAATAATTCTCTATATTACTATCTATTAAGTCTTTATATGATTCTTCTAATAACTTAATTTTAACTTTAAAAGTGGTTACTTGATCCGCAGAAAGTGTTTCGTTAGAGGCAGAATTAGATATACTTGTTACTTTCCCTCTAAACTCTTTTTTCAGATAGGCATCAACGTTAATACGTGCTTCATCTCCTTCATTAATTTTAACGATATCATTTTCATTAATATTTACTTCTACTTCCATACGACTAAGATTAGCTACTCGAAGTAATTCAGTACCTGCCATCTGTTGTGTTCCTAATACACGTTCTCCTAATTCTACATCTATTCTAGAAATAGTACCATAAGTAGGAGAATATATAGTAGTACGCAATAGGTTACGTCTTGCCTCCATCAATGCCGCTTTAGCACTTTCAACACTATAAAAAGCGGAGTTATGCGTTGCTTTTGCTACTTCATAACTTGACACTACTTTGTCCCACTCAGAACCAGAAATCACACCTTTGTCAAAAAGCTTATTATTACGATTATAATTTGCTTTTGCCTCTTTTAATTGTGCTTCCGCTTGTGCTAGACCAGCTATACTCGTTGCTAACATCGCATCCATTTTATCCACTCCAGACTCGTAAATATCCGGATTGATTTCGACTAATAAATCTCCTCTTTTAACAACTTGTCCTTCCTTTACAGCCAAATTAATAATCTCTCCAGAGACTTCTGATGATATCTTAATTTCTATCTCAGGTTGAATCTTTCCAGTACCAGAAACAGTCTCTATAATATTTAATTTTTCTAAAGGAGCCAAAGTAACAGTCTTTACAACTTCTTTTCTACCAAATAAACCACTACCAAAAGCAATTATGATAAGAACTATAATAATAGCACCGAAAACAATGTATTTTTTCTTCATTTATTCTTAGTTTTTAAAAAGTGGAATACCAAAATAATATTCTAAAATCTTGGTTTTGAAAATATAGTCATATTTAGATTTTAATAAATTTGACTGAGCAGTAACATATAAGTTTTGATTTTGATTTAATTCAAAAATATTAATAAGCCCTACATCATAACGTTCTCTAGCATATTCCAAAGACTGTTTTCTTGCTTCAACAGTTACACTACTAGCCTCGTAGGATTTCATTGCACTTTGTGTATCAGTATAGGCTTGGAATACCAATTGCTTTAAATTTAATATAGCAGCTTCTTTTTCATTCCTACTTTGCTCTTGCGCTAGTCTACTTAATTTAATATTATTACGCGCTCTGAAACCATTAAAAATGGGTATAGCTAGAGAAAATCCAAAACTAGAATTCTTATTATTCTTAAACTGATCAAAGAAAGACTCTGGTCCACCAATAATAGGAGTTGTTTGTGAAGCTAAGACATTTTGATTACTGCCTTCGACATATCCTATTGTAGATGTAGCGCCTGTCACCTGACTACCAACAATACGATCTTGGTAATTAACAGTCGTTCCAAAATTGAAAAAACCCTTAATAGTAGGTTGTAAAGCTGACTTAGCAATCTTTACATCTTGCTCAGCTATGGATAAATTAACTTCTGCTGTTTTTATATTCGTTAAAGATTCAAAAGCTCTTTCAGTAATATCATCTGGAGAGTAAACCAATATTTCACCATCACCTATTTCATAATCAGAGTCTGATATATCAAAATCTTCATACGACTCAATTTGTAATAATTGAGCGAGATTTAGTCTAGCCATTACTAATTCATTCTGAGAAGCAATTAATCTTTGATTAGACATAGCCACAGTAGCTTTCGCTTCCAGTAAATCACCCGCAGGTACAGAGCCTGCTTCTACCAATGTATTAGTACGATCTACTTGACTTTCATCATACTCTAATTGCACTCTATTTGTCTTTATGAGTTCTTTATTAAAGATGATTTGTAAATAAGAATTAATAACACTTAATGCTATATCTTCCTTCATTTTTTGAGATTTATACTGGGATGCGAGATAGCCAAGCCTAGCCTTCATCATCGCACTTTGATTTTTCATTCCCTTATAAATATCAATATTTACTCCTACACCAATATTAGTTGCTTGTAAAGTTTGCGATTCTATAATACCCGTGCGCAAGTTACTTTGATCCGATATAGTCCAAGAATGTTGAGCATTCCCACTAATGTTAGGTAAGAAGTCACTATACGTAATTTGTTGGTTTACATAAGCAGACTTCTCCTCTATTTCATATTGTTTGACTTGTATATTATTCTTTATAGCATGATCAATACACTGCTCTAGAGTCCAACGTATATTTTGACTATAAAGTTTAGTAAAGCTACCTATGCTAAAGACCAATATAAAAATAAGTGATAATCGTTTAGCCATTTTTTAATATTATTTCTCTATTTGACGCACTAATGAAGGAAATGTTACAAATACAAAATAATAAAAAAAACCGCTAAACGTAGCGGTTTTTTAATAATTTATTTAGCAATCTTTTTGCTTTTATAGACTTTATAACTAAAAAATAAAGCTAATCCAACCAAAAGATATGGAAATATCATCAAATACATAATACCATTATTAACGGCCTCTGCTTTAGTTCCTCCATCTTCCGTTTCTAAAGCTGCTCTACACATAGCGCACTGAGCATTGATATCAACTATCGAAATGAAAAATAAGAAAATTAATACTATTACTTTTTTCATATAAGTTTGCTTTTCTAGATTAACCGTGAATATAATATGGTGAAATCATTAGATAAACAATAACACCAGTTACAGCCACATAAAGCCACATTGGATACGTTATTCTTGCGAGTTTTTTATGTCTATCATAAGAACCTGAAATACCTCTTACAAACGTTACTAATACAAAAGGTATAATTATAATCGACAATAAAATATGAGTAATTAGAATGAAGAAATAAATGTATCTCATTATTCCTTCTCCACCATAACTTGTCTCAATAGATGTCATGTGATAAGCTACATACATTGCTAAGAAAGCAACAGAGCAAGCAATACAGCATTTAATAAGCAATACATGCTTTTTCATATTACCTTTTTTAATAGCAGCAACAGCCATCACTAATAAGATTGCCGTTACACCATTAATAGCAGCATAGATAGGAGGTAAAAAAGTAAGTGGTTTAACATCGTAACCTAACTTCTGTAAATTTACACTAAATAAGATAGCAACTACCACTGGTATTGCAATCGACAGTATCCAAATCCAGATATTGTATTTCTTTTCTACTTCTTTATGATTATTCATTTTATTCGTTTAATAATAATTTAATATCTTCTTTAATCATTTTTACTCCTTGCTCATCTGTACCATCATAGTACAAGATTGGATTACCATACTCATCTTTTCTACAACGAATATTTCCGTCTTTATCAATTAGAGCAAATAAACCTGAGTGTTCGAATCCACCTAATGCTTCAGAGTTCTCACCTACATAAAGATTATATTTTTTGGCTAAATCAAAAATGTATTTACTATCTCCAGTAAGCATATGCCAATATGGATTTCGTACTCCTAATTCATCAGCATGCTTTTTTAAAGCTTCTGAAGTATCGCGAATTGGATCTATGGTAATTGATGCTATTCCAAACTTCATATTGCCGTAAAATTCCTCTTGAATACTTAACATATTCTGATTCATTATTGGGCAAATAGTAGGGCAGTTTGCAAAGAAAAATTCTACTACATAAACTTTCCCTTTGTATGAATCATTATTAATAACCTTCTCGTTTTGATCTACTAGTTCAAATTTTGGCGCTGGACCAATTAAAACAAGATCAGCTTTTTCAAACTTCTTTACAATTTTAGGTATAGCCCAGATACCAAAAACAAGAACTACTAAAGAAATCCATATATAAGATTTATCTTTCATAATTATTCATCTGTATTTAAACGTTTATATTTTTTTAATGCTAAACGATATTCTGCAAGAACAACTTTTACATCGTCCATCATATCGTTATTTAATTCGGCTGCTGAAATAGTAGAATAGCCCTCTTTGTATTCCAAATCACCTAACTTATTCTTACCCTTTCTACCACGTACATTTCTATCCTTGTCAATAATATATACATTGAAACTTGCTAAGTCATCATCTAATTTACCTACTAGTTTAAGAGATTCAAAAAATGAAGTAATTTCACTTGGCTCTAAAAAAAGATAATTCCAATTAGACATATCCGAAATTGGACTCAGATCATCCACTACTTTTTGGGCTTCTTTTTCACTACCCTTAGGCAATACCATTACTAACTGAAAATCTTCAAAATCTTTATAGCGTTTATAAATTTTTTGATTCAAGTTAAAAGCATCACCTCTATCGCGATATAAGTGACCTCCTGGAAAACCTAAAACAGTTATTTTACCTTCTAGCACTGGTTGCTTCCCTAATGAACTAGTTCCGACAGGTAACTCTGCAATATTTTCAGTAATAATAGGCAGACGTTGAAAGTGGTTAACACCTGTGGCAAAAAACAAGTACACACAAATAGGCATACCAAATAGAAGAACAAGAATAAAATATTTTTTCATTATAATTTACGGTTCACTGTGAATAACAAAAATAAAAAAAGGCGGTTAATAAACCGCCTTTAAAAGTATAATATGTTATTAAAATATCCACTTATATTGAGCATTCTGAAATACTTCAAATACGTAGTTACCTTCAATTAAAACCAATGTAGTTAAGTAAACACATAAAAACACTAAGACACCTGCTACAGACCATCTAAAGCCTACCTTCTCTTGTCCTAAGTGCATAAAGTCCCACATAATATAGTAAGCCTTAACAATTGTTAAAATTATAAAGATATAATTTAACAAACTCAAACCAAAAATATGTACATGGTGTAATGAATCTGGCTTAATAATACCTAATACAACCTCTACTAAAGTAATAATAGATAATATAATAAATACTGTCCAGATCTTTTTTGTATTTGAATGATGCGTTGTTGTTGCTTCTGCTGCCATTTTTAATAAAATAATAAGATTAAACTAAATAGAAGAATGTAAATACAAATACCCACACTAAGTCAACAAAGTGCCAGTACAATCCTCCTTTTTCAACCATTTCGTAAGATCCTCTACGATGATAAGTTCCTAGTAATACATTGAAGAATATAATAACATTAATCAAAATACCAGTAAATACGTGGAAACCGTGGAAACCTGTAATGAAGAAAAAGAAATCTCCAAAAGTTTTATGACCATACTCGTTGCGGATTAAGTTTGCACCTTCTACTACAAGTACTGCATCAGACATACGTTTTACAGAAGCATCTCTATCAAGTACCTCTTTTGTTAAACGTCCTGTTTCAGGGTTTTCGATTGTTTTTTGAGTTCTAATCTTTATATCAGGATTAGCCAAGAAACCAGCGATAACTTCCTCTATAGAATAATTTGTTACAGTAGGACCAGATTGGAACCAAGTACCTTCGTTACGTGTTAAAGTAGTTAATTTTCTATTTGGATCAACG
Source organism: Myroides injenensis M09-0166 (assembly GCF_000246945.1). GTDB lineage: Bacteria > Bacteroidota > Bacteroidia > Flavobacteriales > Flavobacteriaceae > Flavobacterium > Flavobacterium injenense. The sequence goes on along the minus strand of NZ_BAEX01000028.1, from coordinate 28,155 downwards.
ATAGCAAAATCAGATAAAGCTATTTGCTTAGCATCTGCTCCTTCACCTTTAACAAAATGTAAAATAGATCCACCTTCTGTTTCAACTGCTCCGTAAGAACCTGCAATAAAGTTTTTCCACTCCCAAGCTTGAGATCCTAAGAATATAATCCCACCTAGAATAGTTAAAAACATATACATTGCTACTTTACCTCTTTTCATTTGGTGTCCTGCATCTACAGCTAATACCATAGTAACAGATGAAAAGATTAAAATAAAGGTCATCAACGCCACATAATACATCGGTGCATCTACACCATGTAAAAATGGAAAGTGATTAAATACCTCGTCTGCAATAGGCCAAGTGTCCATGAACTTGTATCTTGTAAAACCATAGCCTACTAGAAATCCACAAAATGTTAATGAATCTGATAATATGAAATACCACATCATCATTTTACCATAGCTTACTTTTAGAGGCTCATTTCCTCCGCCCCATGTATTTTCTTCAGTAGCTGCTGTAGTAACTGTCGCTCCCATAAAAAGTTGTTAGTTATAAAGTTTTCAAATTTAGTTTAATTTTTTTATTTATAGAATGTAAAAAACAAAAACAAATAAATCCACAATAGATCTAAAAAGTGCCAGAACCAAGCACATAGCTCTATACCTATGTATTTCTGCGCATTATACTTTTGTTTAAAATGATTATAAATTACAACCATCAGTGCAAGAATACCTCCAGCAAGGTGTGCAATATGAACAATTACAATAACATATAAAAATGATGTTGTAATTGTGCTCTCACTCCCCGTAAAGAAATAACCTGCTTCTATTACTTCTCCAAAACCTTTGAACTGCAAAAAAACGAATAACAATCCTAATATCAAAGTAGAAACAAGATAAGTTGTCGTTTTTGAATACTGATTCTTTTTTATGCTCTTAAAAGCAAGGTGAAAAGTAATACTACTGATAAAAATAACTATTGTACTATATAAAAATGCGTCAGGTAGTACAAAATCTGCTAACCAATCTGGTCTAGATTTACTCACTACATACGCACTTGTTAAACCTGCAAATACCATAGCGATACTTCCAAGGGCAAAAAGCATCATTACTTTTAGTGCTTTACCTTTTTTATCGTATTGTTCTTGTAACGTTGTATCCATTTGTTTATCGTAAAATTTTATCAACTACATAAATAATTTGAATCAGAGAGATATATGTAACACTCACTAGCATTAAAGATCGTGCTGCTTTATCTGTTCTCTTTTTATACAATTTAATACCTGCACTTAACATCCATAACCCCGCTATTAAAACCAGAACTGCAGAAACAGGAGATAAATATAACTTTCCTGTCATTCCCGTCGCAGGAAAAACGGAAGCTATAATCAACCAAATTGTATAAAGAATGATTTGAACTGAAGTCTTAGTATCTCTCTTACCTGTCGGCAACATCGAAAATCCACCTTTCTGGTAATCATCATATAAGAACCAACCAATAGCCCAAAAATGAGGAAATTGCCAAAAAAACTGTATCATAAATAATGTTCCTGCCTCTATACCAAAATTATTAGTAGCAGCTACCCAACCAAGCATGAAAGGAATAGCACCTGGGAAAGCCCCAACAAATACTGATAAAGGTGTAATAGTTTTAAGAGGTGTATACACACTAGTGTACAAAAAAATTGAAATTGCCCCAAACATAGCTGTTTTAGGATTAATAGCATACAAAATACCTATTCCTAAAAGTGTAAGCACACAAGCTAAAATAAAAGCGGCAAGTGGTTTAACGCGTCCTGAAGCAACTGGTCGATTCATTGTACGCTTCATTTTTGCATCTAAATCTTTCTCAATAATTTGATTAAAAACATTCGATGCACCTACCATACAATAACCACCCACTGCTAAAGCAAGAAGTATCCATAAGTCAATACTTCCTAAATTAGGAACTGCTATTAGGTATCCAGCAATGGTAGAGAATACTACACTTAATGCCAATCCCATCTTAGTCATTTCCTTAAACTCAAGTAATACGGAAACACCCGCATTTTTTTCGGAAGATATATTCAAAGCTGTTTTCATTTATTTTTAATGATTTGCAAATATAATCCAATTTTTAAAACAAACCCTAAAAACTGCCAATACAGCTTTGAATATAACCTTTCTTTAAGGATTAATAAGCATTTCCTTGCCCAGATCCTTCTACTATAACTTTTGCTGAAGAAGTACCAATACGTTTTACCCCTAATTCAATCATTTTAAGAGCTGTTTCTCTATCTCTAACTCCACCAGAAGCTTTAACTGGTAATGGACCAGCGTTTTCAAGCATCAATACAATAACTGGAATAGTAGCACCATTAGGTTTTCCATCTTCAGTTTTATAAAAGCCTGTTGAAGATTTTACAAAAACTTTAGAATAGTCTTTCTCTGCAAACTTACTCAATACAACATTCTTGATCAGAGCAGTAATTTGAACTATTTCAGTATCAGTTAATGCTGCAGTCTCTATAATCCATTTAACGACTTTTCCTGCATTTAAACCAAAAGCAGTACATTCTGCTACTTCATTCTTAACTTGATCAATCTTACCTGCTTTAAAAGCCGTATAATCGATTACATAGTCAAGTTCATCAACTCCATCCTTCACAGCTTGCTCTGCTTCTTTCAATTTAGCTTCTAAGCCTCTATTACCTTCAGGAAAGTCAATAACAGTTCCAATTGCTACTTTAGAATTAGCATCGTCAACCATTTTACGCCCCATTTTAACTTGATTAGGACGAATCATTGCTAGTTTAAAATCTTCTTTAATAGCTTCATCAATCAATTCTGCAACTATTTTACTATTTTCTACTTCACTTAATCCAGCTTGTTCAGCAGTTTTTAAATAAGTAGAATCCATAAATTGTTTTAACTCCATCATAATAATTACTGTATATAATTAAAAAAAATAGCCCCTAAAAAGGGGCTATATATTATTTTTTATTTTTCGTTAGTGTCATACAGAGTAGTAAACCTATAATACTCCCTAAACAATTCGCAAAGAAATCAGCCCATTCTGCACTTCTAGATGTTGTCGTATAATATTGTAATATTTCTATACTTCCTCCCAGAAGACATACTATTGTAAAGATAGCGAATGTTAGCTTAATTCGCGAGATCTTTAACCTACTTTTTACAATATATAAGAACCAAATTATGGAAAATACAAAATAAAAAGTAAAATGTGCAATCTTATCCTTGTTAGGTATATTGAATACTGATATTTTAGGAACAGAACTCCCTTCGACTAGACAAGCTATTACGATTAGGATAGTCCAAAAAATTCCTATGGTAAATATAAACTTACGCGCCAATCAATTCTTTGTATTGAGATTCTGATAATAAAGATTCAATTTCTGCTTCATTAGAAATTTTAACTTTAATCATCCATCCTGCTCCATAAGGATCTTGGTTCACTAACTCAGGTTCTGTTTCTAACCCTTCATTAAATTCGATTATCTCACCTGATAATGGTAAAAATAAATCAGAAACAGTTTTAACAGCTTCTACTGTTCCGAAAACTTCGTCTTTGTCTAATGTTTGGTCTAATGTTTCAACTTCTACATAGACAATGTCTCCTAATTCTCTTTGAGCAAAATCAGTAATACCGATAGTAGCTGTATCTCCTTCGATTGCTACCCACTCATGATCTTTTGTGTACTTTAAATTAGCTGGTATGTTCATTTTATTTAGTTTTTAGCAAATGTATAATAATATTACAATATGTAAAACCACAAAGGATTAATTTCCAAAATTATATCGAATAGTAAAACCTGTGCGAATATTAGTAATTGGATACATTGTGGAAATAACCGCTTTAGAGAATGAATGGTCATAGAAAAATATAGCTGTTAAGTTTTTACTCAACATATAATCAGCTGTTATTCTTAAAGACCACATGTCTTGACCTCCACCCATTTGATTATTATTGTAGTCTAAATAACGTACAATAGTTTCACGTTTGCTAAGCGTTAAGTCTGCTTTAATATTAATATCGCTTGATATACGTCCCCCTCTTCCATTATTGGCATAACCAGAATTAAATCCAACATCTTTAACTCTATAACCAAGTCCTATTACGTAATCGTTTCCAGTTGTTTCAGTTAAAAGACTATTATCAAAACTCAAGGATAACATGCGATCCTTTCTCATCTCTGCTAAAATTTTTATAGATGATTTTGTCTCAATATCAAATCGTACCAGTGGATTAAATTGTTCATACAATGTTGCATTACTAACAATATTCTTTACAGGATAATTTCCATACTGATTGACTTCATTAGGATTTTCAAAATATTCAAAATTCGATGTATATGAACCTAAAGTGTACGATGCTCTATAACCATGATGAAGAGAAAAACGTTTGAAGTTACTCTTAATCCAACCAATCTTCATCAAACCTGTATAACGTAGATTCCAGTTTGGCAATGGTATATTTCTAAACATCCCGGTAGATACACCACTTGCACTTTGCCCTGTATAGGCAGCCAAAAATGCAGGTAGTAAAACTTGCTGACTATTTTTACTATAACCTATAGGGAAACCATCTTTATCCAAATTATTAACATCAGTAATATCAATTCCCCTTTTCTCTGCTAATCTATTGGCAATAATAATTCTATTATCTCTCATGCGATCAAAGGTTACTGAATTATCTAAAGATGAACTAGAAAATGCAGTACCAATCATGACAGTAGAAATACTAAAATTCCCATAGCTAAAAGGCGATAAAGAAATATATTCATTATCCTCCACTTTAAACTGTTCTGAGAAATTATCAGATTTAGTTCTATTTGCAAAAATATCTATAGTCAAATCAGGAATAGGCTGAAGATTAGCAGTAATATTCAACGTTTTATTACTTACAGTTGTATATGATTGGTTCATATTAGGGAAATCAGTCAGATATCCATTTCTAGCCGCTTCATAGCGAACATCTGCTTGGCTTCCAAAAACAAACCCTAATGTTGGTTTTGAACTTCCAAAGAAACCAACTCCAGGCATAAACCCAGGTAATATTGTACCACTATTCTCAGAATAATTTACTTGAATATTTTTTAAAGACGTAGCTATTCCAATTAAAGTGTTCCCTATAAAACTGCCATTACTACGTCTATTATTTATATCTTGTTTTTCTACCACAACCTTTTGACCAGGTACAATAGCAGCTTTTCTACTCTTATTATTTGTTTGTTTACTTCTTGTCCCTCCTTTAGTCAACCCTATATAATTATAGAATGTCTCCATGTTAAAAGTAGTATTTAACATCTGAGTACGCGCATTCTGTATCGTATTCCCTAAACTATAATTTATTCCATCAAGCTCTACTACAGAAAAAGCCTCAGAAGATCTTTGCCAGTTATAACTTCCAGTATAGTTATAACTCGATCTAACAAATGCTAAAAATGGAATTTTGTTAATAGGCAATTCATATGTCAAATTCAATTGTTGCGTAAACTGATTTGGCACACCTATATTAAAATAGTCATCCCATATTGTATTGCTATTATCAACTACTCCAGTAACACTGTCATAGTAATTTCTAACAATATTATTACTACCTCCAATATAAGTTAATCGCAATGATCGTGTTAAATCAAAATTAAAACCATAGTTATAGTTAAAGTAATAGTTTCTACGATACAAAGGATCTAAGCCAATCCCCTCTACATCTATCAATCTAAATTGTTGTCTATTATACTGTCTTAGTACACTACTACTAAACGAAATATTAGAAGGTTTATAGTTAAAATTAAAATCTCTAAATAATTGCAAATACTTATTCTGCAAGAACCCAATATTCTTAAATGGCTCTACAGATTTAGACTCAAAAGCATAAGTATAATCAACAGAGGTACGCACTTGCTGTTCCAACATTGATTCTATTTCATAATCATGATGCTTAACTTCATTGTATGAATGAGAAAAAGTAACATTCTCAATGTCGTAAATATGCTTTTTACTTTCTGGTCCTTTCTGTTTATTAACACCTATAAAGTTTATACTTTTTCGCTTAGTATAATCCATCGCACGTTTTTCAATTTCTTCCGCTTGAGCCGAAGATTTAGCATGAGACTTTACTAAACTTAACTTTAAATCTGGGTTTCCTGGATCATATTCTGGAGTAATGAATTCTTCGCTAATTGCATAATTAAAAGGAACTACAATACCCCAACGCTTAGGCAGCAAATGTCCTAAATTAACATTTGTAACAATATTATAAGATTTATAATCTTCTTTACTTCTCTCCTGAGGTCCTTGTTCTAATCCACCAAAACCAACAGTAGATCTCATTCCTGTTGCAGAAATAGTAGCAAAATCTGCTAGGTTAGCATCTATAGTAGCCGTAGCCGCCCAACCACCTTTATTATCCATATCAGATAAACGCAATTCATCAAACCAAAATTCTCCACCGATAGGGCTACTACTATTATTTCGTATTCCTAACATCATCATCCTAACTTTAGCAAAATTGGGATTACCTTTTATACCAATAATAATTTTGTCTGAATTACCTCCTAGTTCAGAAGCTTTTCGTTGAAACAATTCATTACTATTTGAATTCTGATTCATTTGTTCACCCATTTTCTCAATTTTAATTCGGGTTAACAAATCCAATGGTAAATTCAACTCATTATCCTCTGGCCAAATCATATCAGGGTTTTTCTCTCCATGATTTGTAACTTTCAAAGGTATTTGAACTTCATAATAGTTTTCTACTGCATCATTACCAATACGTATAAACGCATAAGCTTCATCATCTTTCAAACTAGTAAAGCCTTTTGATAACGCCTCAGCATGAATAAACATTCTAAGTTTTTTATACTGACGCATATCAACATTAAAATTCTTATAAACTCCTCTTGCATCTCCAGGCTCTAATCCACTAGTATTATTATAATCTTTTGAATATATTTTTAATGACAATGATTGTTCATCTTGATTCACAATCGTATTATTCATATAAACTTGCTCTCTGCGCACACCAGGTGGGGTCACATAAGGAATAGGCTCACGACTAGAATTTTCTTGAATATTAACAGAAGACACATCGAAACCTACGTTATTTGGAGTCTCTTCATTTAATTCATCTCGTCCCTGTCTTAAATCCCTATCCGATTTACGCCAATCAGAACGAACTAGATCTAAAGTACCAAAGCGCAAAGTAATTTCATCAGAAAAACCTGTCAAGTACATACGCATAAAACGCATCGATAGAAAATCTTGAATATTTCCGTAAGCTTTACCTTTTGTGTCAATAGGAATTTTAAACTGAATCCATCTCACTGGTGCTATTGAACCATCTGCTAATTGAACAGTTGTACGTTTTGTATCCACTACATAATTATCACCAACTTCTAAATTTGGTTTGATATCTACAGAATATTCAAAATACTGATTTAAAGTGTTCATTGTATTATCACCATCAATATCTTCTGTATCTGGCAAATTACTTCCTCCTCTATTTCCACCAGCTGGACTATTCCCATCAGTCCCGTTATAATTATAGTAACGCTCTAAAATTCCTCCATCAGCATCTAAATAGTGAACAAAATTATCTGCAGCAGGATCAGCTAAATGTGCAAATTCACTAAACCAAATTCTTTCTTCTTCATCTGACAAGCCATCTAATCCAACATCTTGTAGTCTTCTTGTTTCACTACTAGTATCAAAAGCATAAATCAATGAAGGTGCCGCAGGCACTTTTCCCCAATGAGTTTTAATTATTGATACACCATTGTTACTTGCAGCAGGCAAACCATTCTCATATTGTTTATAGCCATCTCTTAATATATCCTCTGAAATTAATCCAAAGTTAAATCTCAATTGCCCTTTATTATTTGTATTAACATTGGAAGCCCCTACAAATGGATCCATCACCCAAAACTCAACAAACTCAATATTTGCTTGTTCAAAGTTTGTAGTGTTTAAAGCTCTCATAATACCTCCCCAGTTTTCCTCAGGGTTATTTGAGAATGCTGAAGATTTATATTTAGGATTAAAATTATAAGGTCCTCTAGTTTTTGGATAATATGTTAAATCCAATGTATTGACTACACGGCTTTCACCATAAGCAATATCTTTATTTGGGAATAGTTCTTCACTAAATACTCTACGCGTTCTATTAGATGACAAATCATATTCTGTTACTCCATTAGGTCTTGAACCCACATAAAATACAGGATCAATAGAATACCATGATAATTTACTTCTTCTATAACCGTCTTTTAATAAATTTTCTTCAATCGGTGGAACATCAATACTATTACTTCCTTCTTTATAAAAACCAAGAGGTACACTAGCCAATTTCCATGAAAAAGGGCTCTTTATATCTATAGTAGATTGCGTTCCTTCAAAATCATCTAAATATGAAGTAGCTTCTCCATTCATCTGATCTAATTTAGATGAATCAGGATTCAAATAAGCAAATTCTCCTCTAAAAGAAACTCTAGAAGCAACATCTGTATCTATATTTGGTAATTTATTTACAAGGCGAGTTAAAAAAGGAACCTCAGTTGAATATTGAGCATTGAACCCCCATATCGTATTATTAACAGCTTCCTCTCCATAATTCGATTTATGAGTCATTGGCTTTTCAGATAATCTTAGAAAACTACCACCAACAATAAAATCATTGCTAAATTTATGTTCAACATGTAAACCAAAAAAACGTTTTGTCTGTTGCCCAAACATTGTATTATTTTCTACTGATACATCTATTGGAGTATTAGAGGCTAACAAAGATTGATCTAAAATAATAACTCGTCCTCTATTGTAATCTACTGTATAATCAGAACCTTCTACTAATACTCTTCCTGCAGCCTTAACAACAACAGAACCTGGAGCAACATTAAAAGTACCTATCGGAATACCTTCCCCCATTTGACTAGAGAACTTTCCTTTAAGCATAAACTTATTCTTATCTCCTTGTGAACGTAGAGCAGAAGATTTTGTTTTGTTATACAAATCCGAGAATACGTATTTTTTCTGATTTTCGTTATATGTACTTATTTGAGAATAATCATTTTGACTATTTTCTGTTTGTTTTAATTTCTCAAACAAATGTTCACCAAAAGGTTCAACAGTTGTAAAGATTAAGCGTCCATTAGTCGCATCAATAGTAATCCCCTCAAACGTGTTTCGATTATAAGGGTTACTATTACCTTGGTTATAGTTATTATTGTTATAATTATTATTCCCAAAACTACTACTATTACCCATCCCATTGTTATAATTATTGCCATAGCCACCATTGTTGCCCATGTTATTATTATTCCCTTGAGAATTATTTGGATCATAAATATTTTGCATAGCTCCATTTGGCAGAAAGTCAAAGAAACCATCTCCTCCAGCTTGGGGATCATTATTATAATTCAACCTATCTAAATGAAATACTTTTAATAAAGGTGTACGTTCTACTCCTTCGGGTAACGGATTATTTGTAACTGAAGAAATATAGTTAAGTGGATTGGGATCAGTATAGACAATATTAAATCTAAACTGATCTTGACTAATATAAGAAGCATTAGGAATTTGATAGATATTCTTCATCATCAATTTCCATGAATAAAAAGATGTATTAGTAATTGTACTTTTTAACAATTTTACAACTAAAGCCTGAGAGCGGACAATATTTTCATTTTCATATTCTGGTGAAGATGGTATCGCAGTATCTATTCCATTTGCATCTACTCCATCAGTACCAAATTCCCCTACTTGATATACTTTTCCGTCTGCAGTATATTGAAATGCTACTGCCAATACTTCATCATTCGACAACCTTTGATTTAAAGAAATATACCCAAGTTGAGGATGAAAAGTGAATTCATTAGAGGATAATTTCCTAGCACTTTCTAACTTGACAAAATCTTTTCCTTCAATAACATTATATCCTACAAATCCGCCGGTACCAGAAGTACTTGTACGTAAATTATTATCTAAATAATATCCTGGTGTTCCTATTTTACCTGGATCAAATCTATTGTTCTTATTGTCAGGAAAAGCATTTATACCTTGATAAATAAGTTCATCTACCGGTATATCGAAATTATTCACGCCATTTAATCCCTTTCCTTCTCCTAAATCCTGAATAGCAACTATATTACGAGCATTATTATTCGTAGGATTTAATCTATTGTATTTATTGGTAATCCAAACTTCTACTCTAGTGATTCTAATCTTACTATTAATGAAAGGATATTTCTTTAATGCTTCATCATAATTGTTACGAAAATATTGCGATAAGAAAAAATGTCGATCTTCATCATAGTCCAAAGCATATAATTCGAAATCTTCTAGTGTACCCCCACCATCAGCTCTAACAGATGTCATCTGTGATTTTTGTTCAGAGAAAACCCCTGTAATTGTAGTTCTACCAAATTGTAATTCTGTTTTTACACCAAATAAACTTTGCGCTCCTCTAATTAATGAACCAGTAATAGGCATACTAACATTTCCCACTTCTACTTTTCGTACAATATCATCCTCATCAGGTTCATAGGCAAGTTTCATCATGTTCTGAAACTCAAACGTAGACTGTGTATCGTAATTTGCATTTATTGTTAATCGTGTACCTACTTTTCCTTGAACTCCCATACTGATGCGTTGATCAAAATCAAACATCATATTCTTGCGGTTTCTAGGGGACATCATAGGGTTATCTTGCTTAGTAAAGCGCATACCCATATCAAATTCTACTGAACCTGATGGTTTTACATCAATTGTATTGGATCCAAATATTCCAACAAATAATTTCGAATTAACATAATATCTTGGCAACATATCCCTTTGCAATACTTCATCTTCCAATCTACCATGCATTGCATCAAACTTTTGTAGAAAGTATTTTCTTATCTCAGCTCTCATAACTAGAGCTTCATATTCTTTTCTTGTAAGAACTAAGGGATAATCAATATTAAAACCATCAAACGTCTTAGTAAAATAATACTTATCTGTAAGAGGATTATAGGAATATGATTCTTTAATATATTGGGGATCGCTAATTTTAATCGTACCTAAATCAAATTTAGGTTGAAGTGTATCAATTGCTTGCTCAAACTCATCTTCTTCAATTTCAGTAATAGGAGATACTTGTCCAAAACCACAGTAAGCTCCGAACAATAAAAATAATAATAGGCTAAACCATTTATTTAAAATAGGATTATCTCCCTTCAAAATCTAAAGATTTTTTAATGCTTGTTTGATGATAGACTCAACTGATGCATCTGGATTTTGCTTAATAATTCGTTCTACTACTTTCTCAGCAGATTTACGTACAAATCCAAGTACTTCTAAAGCTGATAACGCTTCATCTACGTTTGTATTGTTAATTGTAGGTAAAACTTCATCAATATTATAAAGTTTAAGTACTTTTTCTTGTAAATCTAATATTACGCGCTGAGCAGTTTTAGCCCCTATTCCTTTTACAGATTGTATGGTTTTTACATCTGCAGATGCAATTGCTTGTAGTAATTCTTTAGGACTTACTGATGAAAGAATATTTCTTGCTGTATTTCCACCAATTCCTGATACAGAAATCAATAATTTAAAAAGCTCTCTTTCTATTTTATCAATAAACCCAAATAAGGTATGAGCGTCTTCCTTAATTTGTAAAAAAGTATACAAACGCAATTTTTCAGAAGACGAAATTTGAGAATAAGTATGCAGGGAAATATGGATAAGATATCCAACTCCCCCGCAATCTATTACCACCTCAGTAGGTGTTTTTTCCACTAATCTTCCTTCAATATGTGCTATCATTCTATGTCTAAATTTTACATCAAAAATAGTAATTATAATTAACTATTTACTAACATAAAACATTATAGCTACTAATCTAGAAGAGTGTTAAATTATTTCTTTTTACGATTCTCACGTACTTGAGCATCTACTACTGCTACTGCAGTCATATTTACCATTTCATCTACACGAGATCCTAATTGAAATACGTGAACTGCTTTATCTAATCCTAAAATAATTGGACCAATTGAAGTAGCTTTATTCAGTTCTTTCAACATTTTATAAGTAATATTCGCAGCATCTAAATTAGGAAATATTAAAGTATTAACTCTTTTATCTACTAATTTAGAATGAGGAAATTTATTTTTCAACATTTCTGAATTTAGAGCGAAATCCATTTGTACTTCTCCATCAACAACCATATCTGGGTATTGCTCATGTAAAATTGCTACGGCTTCTTTCATTTTACTTGGAGATTCATGTTCCGCAGAACCAAAATTACCATAAGACAACATAGCGATTACAGGCTCTATACCGAACATACGCACAGCTTTTTCAGTCATCACAGCAATATTAGCTAATTCTTCAGCTGAAGGATTTGGAGTAATTGCAGTATCTGCTAAAAACATTGGTCCTCTTTTAGTCATCATTAAATTAGTCGTAGCTACTTTTTTAACGCCTGGAAGTGTTGGAATTAATTCTAATATAGGCTTAATAACTGTTGGATAACTTCTTGAATACCCCGTTAACATAGCATCTGCTTCTCCAAGATTCACTAACATTGAAGCAAAATAATTACGCTCAAACATTAATTTACCTGCATCATATAGCGTAACACCTTTACGTTTTCTAGTTTCCCATAAAGCTTTAGCAAACTCTTCTCTACGCTCTTTTTGTTCATCAGATTTAGGATCAATGATTTCAACATCTGCATTAAAATCAATCTCTTGTTTTAACTCCAGAATAGTCGCTTTATCACCTAACAAAATCGGAATAGCCATTCCCTCTTCATACGAAATTTGAGCAGCTTTTAGTACATCTAAATGATCTGCTTCTGCAAAAACAACACGTTTAGGATTAGTTTTAGCACGATTGATTAACATACGCACTAATTTATTATCTGAGCCCATACGTATTTCCAAGTCTGTCTTATACTTTTCCCAATCTGTAATTGGAGATTCAGCAATTCCAGTTTCCATTGCTGCTAAAGCAACTGCAGGAGGAACAACAGTAATTAAGCGAGGGTCAAATGGTTTAGGAATAATGTATTCTTTACCAAAGCTTAATTTAGTTTCGCCATAAGCTATATTCACTTGCTCCGGAACAGGTTCCTTTGCTAACTTAGCTAAAGCAACTACAGCTGCTCTTTTCATTTCTTCATTAATCTTAGTAGCACGAACATCTAAAGCTCCTCTAAAAATATAAGGGAAACCTAAAACATTATTTACTTGATTAGGAAAATCTGATCTACCCGTTGCCATAATTACATCTTTACGCGTATCTACTGCAAGATTATAATCAATTTCTGGTTTTGGATTAGCCATAGCAAAAACAATAGGATTTTCTGCCATTGTCATAAGCATCTCTGGCTTTAGTACATCAGAAGTAGATAAGCCAATAAAAACATCAGCTCCTTTTAGAGCGTCTGCTAATGAGATATCATTGTCAACAGCAAATTCTCTTTGTAAATCTGATATTCTTTCGTCAGCTTTTTTAAGTACTCCTTTACTATTAAACATTAAAATATTCTCGATTTTAACGCCAAAACTAACATATAATTTAGCACATGCGATAGCAGCAGAACCAGCACCAGATACTACCATTTTCACATCTTCCATTTTTTTACCAGCTAACTCAACTGCATTTAGTAGAGCTGCTGCAGAAATAATAGCAGTACCATGTTGGTCATCATGCATTACAGGAATATTCAATTCTTCCTTTAAACGTCTTTCAATTTCAAAAGACTCAGGAGCCTTTATATCCTCTAAATTAATTCCTCCAAAAGTAGGTGCAATATTTTTAACTGTTTCGATAAATGTATCAACATCTGTAGCATCTACTTCAATATCGAAAACGTCTATATCTGAAAAGATCTTAAACAACAAACCTTTTCCTTCCATAACAGGTTTAGATGCCTCCGGTCCAATATCTCCTAAACCTAAAACAGCTGTACCATTAGAAATTACAGCTACTAAATTTCCTTTAGCAGTATACTTATATACATTATTAATATCTGCAGCAATTTCAAGACATGGTTCTGCTACACCTGGGGAATATGCTAAGGATAAATCTCTTTGTGATGAATACTTCTTTGTAGGAACGACCTGGATTTTACCAGGAGTTGGCTCAGCATGATATTTCAATGCTTCCCTACGTAAACTATCTTTATTCATAAATTTCTTTTTACGTTTACAAACAAAGGTAGTCTTTTTGTAGAATAATTAAAATATACCAACTCACTCCGTTAAAAATTTCATATTTCTCAACAAACCACTATATTTAGTTCTCTTTATTGCAGATTTTCTAAAAATTTCACTAAAAGTTTCTTCAGTCAAATCCAACCAGTCTTGCTTTGTATAATTAATTAACTCATTATTAGGAATTAGTAATGGCTCTTGGTGAGGCTTTGAAAAACGATTCCAAGGACAAACATCTTGGCAAACATCACAACCAAACATCCAATCATCAAATTTACCAACCATTTCATTGGAAATACTATCTTTAAGTTCTATAGTAAAATAGGAAATACACTTACTTCCATTTACAATATGAGGACTCTCAATTGCCCCTGTTGGACAAGCATCAATACATTTTGTACATGTACCACAATGATCTGTAGTCGCAGTATCAACTTCTAAGTCTAAATCAATAATTAATTCAGCAATGAAAAAGAAAGAACCCGCTTTTCTAGAAATAAGATTATTGTTCTTTCCTACCCATCCTAATCCACTTTTGGCAGCCCAAGCCTTATCTAAAACTGGAGCTGAATCAACAAAAATTCGTCCTCCTACTTCTCCAATATTATCATGAATAAAACTTAATAATTCTTTTAACTTCTCTTTTATCACAAAATGATAATCTTGACCATAAGCATATTTAGAGATTTTAAAACTATCTTCTACTTGTAATTTTTCAGGAAAATAATTTAAAGTTAGAGAAACAACACTTTTAGCTCCTTCCACTAGCAATCGAGGATCTAATCGTTTATCAAAATTATTTTCCATATATGTCATACTTCCATGCATTTGATTTTTTAACCACCTCTCAAGTCTTGGAGCGTCTTCTTCTAAAAAATCTGCTTTAGAAATACCGCATGACATAAAACCCAATCGCAAAGCCTCTTCTTTTATTATTGAGGCATACTTTGCTTTATTGTCAATCATATAATTTTAATCAAATAATCCCCCTTGACGAATTTGTCTTATTCTATCTAAATGTGTATAAGCTTTATCTGTAACTTCACGTCCTCTAGGTGTGCGGATAATGAATCCTTCCTGAATTAAATAAGGCTCATACACTTCCTCAATTGTTTCACCATTCTCTGACACAGCAGTTGCTAAAGTTGATAGACCAACAGGTCCCCCTTTAAATTTATCAATAATTGTGAGAAGTATCTTATTATCCATTTCATCCAACCCATATGAATCAACATTTAATGCATTTAAAGCATAACGAGAAATTTCTATATCTATACTTCCATTACCTTTAATTTGAGCAAAATCACGAACTCTACGCAATAAAGCATTCGCAATCCTAGGTGTTCCTCTACTTCGACCAGCAATTTCAATAGCCGCATCTATATTAATTGGCACTCCTAAAATACTAGCACTCCTTTCTATAATTGTTGCTAACAGCTCTTTATTATAATACTGTAAACGACTCTGAATACCAAACCTAGCCCTCATGGGCGCAGTTAATAACCCTGAACGCGTAGTTGCTCCTACTAAAGTAAAAGGATTTAAATGTATTTGTACTGAACGAGCATTAGGTCCTGACTCAATCATAATATCTATTTTAAAATCCTCCATAGCAGAATACAAATACTCTTCTACGATAGGACTTAGTCGATGAATCTCATCAATAAATAAAACATCACGTTCCTCCAAATTCGTTAGTAATCCAGCTAAGTCCCCAGGTTTATCCAAGACCGGTCCTGACGTTATCTTTATTCCAACTTCTAATTCATTAGCTAAAATATTAGCTAACGTAGTTTTACCTAATCCTGGAGGTCCATGAAATAATGTATGATCTAAAGCTTCACCTCTTAAATTAGCAGCTTTTACGAAGATCTTTAAATTTTCTAACACATTTTCCTGACCTGCAAAATCATCAAAAGACAAAGGTCTTAGCTTTTTCTCTAAGTCTAATTCCTCAGAAGAATAACTTTTATTACTTGGATCTAAATTCTCATTCATAATGCAAAGATAAGTCAAAAAATCAATGACAAAGAAAATAACAATAAACGAAAAAGTCATCCAAATGGATGACTTTTTCATATAGTACTAAAATTATTTCTTAGTGGTGTAATTGTTCCTCACCTTCTAAATAAGGCATATTTTGAGGAGCATAATCTTCAGGTAAACCTGGTTTACTATAGTCATAAGGCCATCTGTAAACAACTGGTAACTCACCTGGCCAGTTTCCGTGGATATGCTCTACTGGTGTAGTCCATTCTAAACTGTTTGCTCTCCAAGGATTTTGAGTTGCTTTTTTACCGTAAAATATACTGAAGAAGAAATTCCATAAGAATACTAATTGGAAAGCTGCTCCAACTAATGCAAATACAGTAATTAAAACGTTAACATCATAAAACTCATCAAACAAAGGAAAAGCTGTATTTGAATAATAACGTCTTGGTAAACCAGCTAATCCTATAAAGTGCATTGGGAAAAATACTCCATAAGCACAAATTGCAGTCACCCAGAAATGAATATATCCTAAATTCTTACTCATCATTCTTCCAAACATTTTTGGGAACCAATGATAAATACCTGCAAACATACCGTAAAGAGCAGATATACCCATTACTAAGTGGAAGTGAGCAATAACGAAATAAGTATCATGAACATTAATATCTAATGTCGAGTCACCTAAAATAATACCTGTTAAACCTCCTGTAATGAATGTAGATACAAATCCTATACAAAATAGCATTGACGGGTTCATTTGAATATTACCACTCCAAATTGTTGTAATATAATTAAATGCTTTTACAGCCGATGGAATTGCAATCAATAACGTAGTAAAAGTAAATACAGATCCTAAAAATGGATTCATTCCTGATACGAACATGTGGTGTCCCCAAACAATTGTCGATAAGAAAGCAATACCTAAAATTGAAGCAATCATCGCACGGTAACCAAAAATTGGTTTACGAGCGTTACATGCAATTACCTCTGATGTAATACCCATTGCTGGTAAAATTACAATATAAACCTCAGGGTGACCTAAAAACCAGAATAAATGCTCATATAATACAGGTGAACCTCCTTGATAATGCAATACCTCTCCAGCTAAATAAATATCCGATAAGAAGAATGATGTTCCAAAACTTCTATCAAATAATAATAACAAAGCTGCAGATAATAAAACTGGGAATGAAACAATACCGATAATAGCAGTAACAAATAATGCCCATACTGTCAATGGTAATCTTGTCATTGACATCCCCTTTGTTCTTAAGTTAACAACTGTAGCAACATAATTTAAAGACCCCATCAATGAAGATGCAATAAAAATTGCCATAGAAACTAACCATAGTGTCATACCTGTTCCAGATCCAGGAATTGCTTGCGGTAAAGCACTCAATGGAGGATAAACTGTCCATCCTGAAGAACTTGGTCCTCCTTCAACAAATAATGAAAAAATCATTAATAAAGCTGAAATGAAGAATAACCAATATGACAACATATTTAAAAATCCTGAAGCCATATCTCGTGCTCCAATTTGCAAGGGAATAAGCAAGTTTGAAAAAGTACCACTTAGCCCAGCTGTTAATACGAAGAATACCATGATAGTACCGTGCATAGTAACTAAAGCAAGATAAGCATCATTCTTCATTACTCCATCAGGAGCCATTTTATCTCCTAATAACCATTTAAAAACTGTAAATGATTCCTCTGGCCATGCAATTTGCATTCTAAATAAAAGCGACATCACAATACCAACAATTCCCATAACAATACCGGTAATTAGGTATTGTTTAGCAATCATTTTATGGTCTAAACTAAATACATATTTAGTAAAGAAGTTACCTTTCTCATGATGATCATGCTCGTGACCATTTATATTTTCGTGTCCTTCTGCTGACATAGTATAATTTGATTTTAATACGTGAGTTTTATTTTACTACTTGAGCTAAAGCTTCATCAGTTGATTCTCCTTCAGTAACTTGATCTTCCGTAGCAGGAACTTCTTTACCACCTTTTTCAGCAGCAACTTGTTCTCCTAATGTTGGAAGTTCATTAAGCCAAGCATCAAATTCATCTTGAGTTTCTACAACTACTTTCATTTGCATGTTATAGTGAGAAGCTCCACAAATTTTATTACATAATAATAAATAATCAAAAGTATATGGATCTAAAGCTTCATGTCCTTGAGCAATTAACTCTTGAC
Source organism: Myroides injenensis M09-0166 (assembly GCF_000246945.1). Classification (GTDB taxonomy): domain Bacteria; phylum Bacteroidota; class Bacteroidia; order Flavobacteriales; family Flavobacteriaceae; genus Flavobacterium; species Flavobacterium injenense. The sequence goes on along the minus strand of NZ_BAEX01000028.1, from coordinate 9,781 downwards.
TTTTCTCAGCTCTAATATCATTAATATTTTTCACTTTACTTATTATTGCATCACGACCTCTCATTTCTTCAGTAGTCGCAATTGGAACAAAAGAAAATTGAGTAACCATACCAGGAACACAGTTCATCTGTGCTCTGAAGTGTGGAAAATAAGCAGAGTGCAACACATCTTGAGAACGGAATCTCAAAACAACTCTCTTTCCTACTGGCAAGTGTAATTCTTTCGCCATTATATCGTCTTGAGAGTTTGGATCTGACATATCAGCTCCTACAAGATTGATACCTTCGATAAAACGTACGTTTGCTTTACCTAAAGTATTATCAGCACCAGAATAACGAACATCCCATCCAAATTGCTTAGCATAAACTTCTACATACATAATGTCTGGATCCTCTTCGTCAACAAACATAATATCATTCCATGCATACAATCCATAAAGAATTAATCCTGATAAAGTAATCACAGGAATAATAGTCCAGATAGCTTCTAATTTGTCGTTATCAGAAAAATAACGCGCTTTTCTTCCTTTAATACCTCTACCTTTAAAAGCAAAGTAGTGTAATAAAAATTGTGTGAAAATTTGAACAACGAAAATCAATCCCATAGAGATCCACATTAAGTTGTCAACAGTCTCACCATGTTCTGACGCAGGATTGCTCATTAAAGGAAAACTACCATACTCAACTAAACAAAAAATAGTAAGTACATAGATAAATCCTAAGAAAGCAAATGTCAAATAACCATTAACGTTATTGTCCTTGTCATTAGCGATTTCTGAAGTAATATCATTTGGTCGTGAACCAACCTGAGTTAAATCAAATATCTTAGTCAACTGCCAAATAGCAATCCCCAATAATACTACAACAGCTAATATTAATAAACTTGTCATTTGTTTATTTTTAGATATTAATAATGAAAATGTTTACTCTCTCCTATCAATGGATTATTCTTAGCTAATAATGGTGCTTTAGCAATAGCATTAAATCCTACATAGATAAATAATCCGATGAAGAAAATTAATGACCCTATTTCAGCAGCTCCGATAAACCAAGAACCTCCAACTGTACCAGGTGCAATCATCAAAAAGAAATCAATATAATGTCCAGCGATAATACATATACCAGCCATTACAACAACCCAAGTTAAACGTTTAAAGTCTGTATTAATTAATAAAATTAATGGCAACACAAAGTTTAAAACTAACATACCAAAGAATGGTAAATTGAACTCTTGAATTCTAAAGATGAAGTAAGTTACCTCTTCTGGAATGTTAGAGTACCATTGTAACATGAATTGAGAGAACCAAAGATATGTCCAGAAAATACTTAAACCAAACATAAATTTAGCTAAATCATGAATATGACTAGTATTAACAAATTCTAGATACCCTTTGTTTTTTAGGTACAATGTTACCAATGCGATAGTAGTAATTGCAGATACAAAGAAACTTGCAAATACATACCAACCAAATAAAGTACTATACCAGTGAGTATCTATAGACATAATCCAATCCCATGATGCCATAGATTCAGTAACAATAAAAAATGCTAAAAATCCAGCAGATGCTTTAAACATCTTTTTATGATAAACTAAATCACCTGTAGCATCTAAAGTTAAAGATTGTTTACGCATATAGAAACGGTAAAGATTCCAACCTCCTAAAAAGATAACCGCACGGATTAAAAAGAAAGGAACGTTCAAATATCCTAATTTACCTTGAATAATAACGTCGTGTTTAACGACTTCCTCATTCGCCCATATAAATAAGTGGTTTCCACCTACTTCAAATACAGACAATAATAATATAACAAAGAAAATAATTGAACCTGGCAATAAATACGCTGACAATCCTTCCATTATTCTAAATAATACAGGAGACCATCCAGCAGAAGCAGCATAATTGATTCCATAAAATACTAATATCCCTAAAGAAACTAACATCACGAAAATACAACCAACATATAATGCAGTCCAAGGTTTATTTTGCAATTGACTTTTTACATGCTCAACATGCGCATTATGAGCTTCATGATCAACGGTAGAGTCATGACTAGAAACCTCATGAGTAACACTACCATGATGTTCTTGCTCCTTTAAAATCTGCTCTACTTCAGCAGTTGTTCTTGGTGCACTTAAAAATCCATAAGTAATCCCAGCCAATCCTAAGATCATAAGAACTACAGCAAAAATCTTTAAGTTTTTTGAAAATGTGTACATATCTAAACTTTCAATAAGTTTTACAATTTATTATTCTGATTTCAATTTTAAAACGTAATCTGTAACTAACCAACGCTCTTTCTGAGTTAATTGATTAGCATGAGATCCCATTGCATTCAAACCATAAGTAATTACGTGATAGATCCCTCCTTCAGTAAGTTCACGATCTTTATAGTTCGGAACCCCTAAGAACTTTTCATTTTTCACCAAGTTACCTTTTCCATCACCTTTCGCACCATGACAAATAGCGCAATAAATTCCATATAATTGTTGCCCTTTATCAGAATCTTTTTCTGCTTCTGTAAGTGGTGATTTTAAATTCATTTTTGCCTCTACTAGCCCTTCAGGTGTATTTGGATATGCTTCTGGTTCGAAACCTCTTGGTATAGAACCTTCTGCTGGCTTTTGCGCCTCCATTCCATCTTTAAAAACATCAGTAGGCACTGCAGAATACGTTTCATATCCAACAGCTTCATACATATTAGGCATGAACTGATAGTTAGGACGTTCTTTATTAAAACAAGAAGTAGTCAAAATCGACACCCCCACTAAAGCTACTATTTTATATATTGCTTTCATTCTACAATTACTTTTCAATTACTTTAACTTCAACTGCACCAGTATTTTTGAAGAACTCTACTGCTGACTCTTCATCTCCTTTTAAAGCAACTTCCATTAAAAAGTGATCATCTGTAGTTCTAACATCTGGGTTTTCAGCTTTTTTAAATGGCCATAATTTACTTCTCATAAAGAATGTTAACACCATTAAGTGAGCTGAAAATAATACAGTCATCTCAAACATAATTGGAACGAATGCTGGCATATTTTGGATAAAACTAAAACTAGGTTTACCCCCAATATCTTGTGGCCAGTCAACTATCATGATGAAATACATCATTGCTGTCCCAAATGATAAACCAATTAATCCGTACAAGAAAGCACAAATAGCTAATCTTGTTGGTTTTAATCCCATTGCTTTATCTAGACCATGCACTGGGAAAGGAGTATAGATTTCCTCAATGTGATGATGAGCAGTTCTAGTCTCTTTTACTGCATCTAACAACACATCATCATCATTATATATTGCGTAAATTACCTTATTACTCATAACGAATTAATGATTTAAAGTTTGATGATTCTCTTTGCTGTCTCTTTCTTTTTTGTAAAACTCTCCTGAAGATTTCAAAATAGTTTTTACCTCTGCTTGCGCAATTACAGGGAAACTTCTTGAATATAACAAGAACAATACAAAGAAGAAACCAATAGTTCCAATATAAATACCTGCATCAACAAATGTTGGTTGGAACATAGTCCATGAAGAAGGTAAATAATCTCTATGTAATGATGTAACAATAATTACAAAACGCTCAAACCACATCCCAACGTTCACTATTAAAGAAATAATGAAAGACGCCATAATGTTAGTTCTAATCTTTTTAAACCACATAACTTGTGGAGAAACCACGTTACAAGTCATCATTAATACATATGACCACCAGTAAGGTCCTGTTGCACGGTTTAAAAATGCGTATTGTTCATACTCTACTCCAGAGTACCAAGCTACCCATAACTCAGTAATATATGCCACACCAACAATAGAACCTGTAATCATCACAATGATATTCATAAGCTCAATATGTTGAATAGTGATATAATCCTCTAAATTAGACACTTTTCTCATAATGATCAAAAGTGTTGTAACCATAGCAAATCCAGAGAAAATAGCTCCAGCTACGAAATATGGAGGAAGAATAGTTGTATGCCATCCAGGAATTACAGAAGTAGCAAAGTCAAAAGATACAATCGTGTGTACTGAAAGTACTAATGGTGTAGCTAATCCAGCTAATACTAAAGATACTTCCTCAAAACGTTGCCAGTCTTTTGCACGTCCTGACCAACCAAATGATAAAATAGAATATACTCTTTTATTGAATGGTGTTATCGCTCTATCGCGTAACATTGCAAAGTCAGGTAATAAACCAGTCCACCAGAAAACTAATGAAACTGATAAATACGTAGAAATTGCAAAAACGTCCCAAAGTAATGGTGAGTTAAAGTTAACCCACAAAGACCCAAATTGGTTAGGTAAAGGTAGTACCCAGTATGCTAACCATGGACGTCCCATGTGTATGATAGGGAATAGACCTGCCTGAACAACAGAGAAAATAGTCATTGCCTCTGCTGAACGGTTAATAGCCATTCTCCATTTTTGTCTAAATAATAATAATACAGCGGAAATTAAAGTACCAGCGTGACCGATACCAACCCACCATACGAAGTTGGTAATATCCCATGCCCAACCGATGGTTTTATTTAATCCCCATGTACCTATACCAGTACCAACTGTGTAAGCCATTGATCCTATACCCCATAGAAATGCGATGAAAGCAATAGTGAAAACCTTCCACCATAGTTTGTTTGCTCTCCCTTCTACAGGTCTAGCCACATCAACAGTTATATCGTGATATGTTTTCTCACCAATAACTAAAGGTTTTCTAATGGGTGCTTCGTAATGTGACGACATAATCCTTTATATGTTTCTTTAATTAATAATTCATTTAATTACACGTTTCTAACTTTAACGTGGTAGAATACATTTGGTTTTGTACCAATATGCTCCAATAAGTGGTATGAACGATCTGATTCTGCTAATTCAGTAATTTCAGAATCTTTATCATTAACATCTCCAAAAACCATAGCTCCACTAGAACAAGCAGCTGAACAAGCAACTTCAAATTCGTTTGGACGAACAGCTCTTCCTTCATTCTTAGCTTTTAATATTGTAGCTTGAGTCATTTGGATACATAATGAACATTTTTCCATTACCCCTCTAGAACGAACAACAACATCTGGGTTTAATACCATACGTCCTAAGTCATCATTCATGTAGTAATCAAACTCACTATTCTGTGCATATAAGAACCAGTTAAAACGTCTCACTTTGTAAGGACAGTTATTTGCACAGTATCTAGTTCCAACACAACGGTTATATGCCATATGGTTTTGACCTTGACGTCCGTGAGATGTCGCAGCTACTGGACATACAGTTTCACATGGTGCATGGTTACAATGTTGACACATGATTGGTTGGAATGCAACTTGTGGGTTGTCTGCTGGATGTTCTAATTCTTTAAATGCATCGTGATATTCAGTAAATCCTTTTGCATTAACTTTCTTCTCGACATCTCCAGCAAAAGTATCTTCTGATGAATAATATCTATCAATACGCAACCAGTGCATATCTCTACTTCTTCTAACCTCTGATTTACCAACTACAGGAACGTTGTTCTCAGCATGACAAGAAATCACACAAGCACCACAACCTGTACAAGCATTTAAATCAATAGATAAATTGAAATGGTGACCTACAGATCTATCAAATGACTCCCATATATCAATAGTAGAAGCTTTCACTTCCTCATGATCATAAGAAACTTGAGCTGGAATATTCCATTCATCCACAGGAATAGATTTATCACTCATTATAGCCAAAGTAGTATCTTTAACGATATCACCTCTACTCATCAATGTATTCTGTAACTGAACACAAGCAAACTCGTGCTCACCACTTGCTTTCGCAATTGTTACAGATTGAACTGTATCAAAGTTGTTATATAATTTATAAGCATTAACACCTACTTGCATTTCTTCTTTAAGTGCTGCTTTTCTACCATAACCAAAAGCAAGACCAATAGTTCCCGGTGCTTGTCCTGGTTGAATTAAAGCAGGTACTTTTTCTAAAGTAACGCCATTCACAGTTAAAGTAACATAATCACCGTTTAAACCTCCGTTTGCAACGTGATGATTAACTATATTTAACTCTTCAGCATCTTTTCTAGAGATAGTAGCGTAGTTATCCCACGATACACGTGAGATTGGATCAGGAAATTCTTGTAACCATGGGTTATTAGCTTGTTGACCATCTCCCATTCCTGTCTTAGTATAAAGAACTAATTCATAGTTACCTTCTTTAACTCCTTTAACTAAAGCTTGTGCAGCATTAGCAAAATCAATGTTTGAAATAGCTTTATTCTCTACGTCTTTAGTAGCAAATCCATCATGAACTAGTTGATTCCAAGATTTACCATTACTATAATCACTACCTACAGATTTTAAATAATCATAATAAGCAGTATTATTTCCAGTCCACAACAATAAAGCCTCTTGGAACTGACGTGTATCAAATAATGGACGTATAGTAGGTTGCATAACAGAGTAATGACCTTTTTTAATCATTACATCTCCCCAAGACTCAAGGTAATGTGGAGCTGCTGCTGCAACAGTACTAAGTAAAGCAGTCTCATCTTCTTTCAATGAGAAAGAAACTGATGTTTTAACTTTTTTCAATCCTTCTGCGAAAGCCTCACTATTAGCTAAAGTATAAACTGGATTTATTCCTGACATAATAAGAGTATGAATTTTACCAGCATTCATATCTTTAACTAATTCAAGAACTTCTTTGTTGTTTCCTTTTCTAACGTATTTAGTTACTTCTGGCATAAATGCCTCTGATTGTAAAGCTTCATTAATAGCAAAAACTAATAATTGAGCGTTTACATCGTCAATTCCTGATACTAAAACACCATTTTTACCAGCAGCCTTTAATTGACTAATTGCTTTTTGGATTGCTTCATCATATTCTGTTTTACTAGAAGAAACATTTCCACCAACAATAGCATTATAAAATTTCACTAAAGCAGCTTTCTGTCCAGCAAGATTTAAAGGTATACGTACGTCAGCATTTGCACCAGATAAAGACATATTAGACTCTATTTGGAAATGTTTTGACATTTTACCGTTTTTAGGGATACGACCTTTAGCATAAGCTGAATCATATCCACCTCCTTGCCAATCTCCTAAAAAGTCAGCAGCAATAGAAACAATTACATCAGCTTTTCCGAAATCGTAATCTGCAAATCCTCTTTCCCCATAAGCCATTTGATAAGCATCTAACGCTGTTGATGAAGAAACTGCATCATAAACGATATGTTTTGCAGTTGGATTTTCAGAAATGAATTCTTTTATTAATTTATCAGTAGAAGGACTAGCCATTGTATTTGTTAATAATACAACATTACCTCCTGTTGATTTTGCATCTTGTAAGCTAGCTCTAACTTTTGCATCAACTTCATCCCAAGAAGCGTTTTTACCTTCAATTTTAGGTTGCTTCAAACGAAGACTATCATACATTGATAGAACAGATGCGTTAACACGAGCATTTGCACCTGAGTATGCACTAGCTAATTTATTATTTTCGATTTTGATTGGACGACCTTCGCGAGTTTTTACTAAAACATTCACAAAGTCAAACCCATCAGCAATCGTAGTCGCATAATAGTCAGCTACTCCAGGAATAATCTCTTCTGGCTGAACTACATACGGTATAGATTTAATTACAGGTCCTTCACACGCCGCTAATGTAGCAGCAGCAGTAGAAAAACCAACGTATTTCAAAAAGTCTCGACGAGTTGTAGAAGAAGACGATAGTTTGTCTTTATCACCAAGAAATTCATCTGTAGGTAGCTCCTCAACAAACTCATTGTTTCTTAGCGTCTCAACAATAGAACTATTTTCGTTCAGCTCTTCAACACTTTTCCAGTATTTTTTGTTTGATGCCATTGTATATATATATTAGCTTCTTATTCTTTAATTAATTATATTAATAGTGACATTTACCACATTCTAATCCACCCATTTGAGCAACAGTCAATTTCTCAACTCCGTATTTCTCAGACAATTCTTTATGAATTTTCGCATAATACTCGTTGCTTTCTAACTTAACGTCAGTTTTTCTATGACAATCAATACACCATCCCATAGTTAATGGAGAATACTGTCTCATGATTTCCATTTCTTCAACTGGTCCGTGACATGTTTGACATTCTAAACCAGCCACATTTACGTGTTGAGAGTGGTTATAGTAAGCAAAGTCTGGTAAATTATGAATACGAACCCATTTAACTGGTTTTTCTTTTCCAGTATATTTTTGAGCCGAAGCATCCCAACCTACCGCATCATATAATTTTTGGATTTCTCCTGAATAAAACTCTGGTGTGTATTTACCATAATCTTTACCTTCTTCTCCTGTGAATTCGCTAATGTTTTTATGACAGTTCATACAAACATTTAAAGATGGAATACCAGAAGTTTTACTTGATCTTGCAGCTGAGTGACAATACTTACAATCAATACCATTATCACCAGCGTGAATTTTATGTGAAAAATGGATAGGCTGAACTGGTTCATAACCTTTATCAACTCCAATTTGCATCATATATCCAAAAGCAAAATATGATCCAACCAAAATCATAACGATTACAGAAACAATCACCAAGAATTGATTTTTAACAAATGCTTTCCACAATGGAATAGTATGACGTACCTCTTCAGTTAAACCATTAGCTTCTACTACTTTATTCAACACTTTTCTAACAAAGAATAGCATTGTTACTAAAAGTAATAAAACAACTACTAAAGCACCTAAAACAACCATATTAGAAACACCATCAGCATTTCCTCCTTGTGCTTCAGCACCTCCTCCTCCAGCTACTGCAACTGGAGCAGCTTTTTCTTCTGAAGTATATGCTAAGATGTTATCAATGTCTTCATCTGACAAACCAGGGAAGTCATTCATAACCACCTTATTCCATTCTTCAAAAAGTTTTACAGCTCTAGAATCTCCTGACTTAATCAAAGACGAGCTACTTTTTATCCATTTATGTAGCCACTCTACATCTCCGTCGTGTCTTTCAACAACACCACGTAGTGATGGTCCAGTAGCATTACCATCCAGCTTATGACATGCTGCACAGTTAGAATTGAACAATTCCTTACCTTTTGCAGCATCTTGTGCAAACGAAATTGTCGAAAACGATAGCATCAACGCTAAACAAAAGAATAAAATCTTTGAAAACGAATTATGGTTACCCACTTTTTTCATAGTTATAAAATGATTTTCAACTAAATTTGGTCTTATTTAACAGTCAATTAGACCGCTCTATTATATACCTTATTTACAAACTTCGACAAAAATACAATTTATGGCTTACTCTTAAAACCTTTACAAGCCTTTAAATATAATTTATACACGTTCTAAATAAAACTGTTTTAGCTTCTTTTAGAGATATTTTGTAATTTTGCATCAAATACATTTCATTATGAGAATTTTAAGAGTTTTACTCCTCTTTTCTACAATACTTTTTAGCTTTTCCACAATTCAAGCTCAAGAGAAAAAAACTATTGTAAACGAACCAAATACCATCACAGAGTTGATGAATATGAAGAAGACCTACAATTCTTCTATAACCGCCAATGACAAATTTAGAATTCAAGTTTTTTACGGAAAAAACAGTGAAGCTAAAGAAGCATTGCAAAATTTCAAATCTCTATATCCAGAGATAAATGCTACTATTATTTATAATACACCAACATATAAAGTTTTTGTTGGGAATTTTAAAACTAGATTAGAAGCAGAGCGAAACTTAAGAATTATAAAAAAAGATTTCCCAAATTCATTATTGATAAGACCTTCTAAATAAAACAAAAATAGTTTCATACTACGTGT
>NZ_BAEX01000029.1 GCF_000246945.1 Myroides injenensis M09-0166 | reverse complement strand
AGCAATGCTCGGCGTTTTTATTTTATTTCTTTAATTCTACCTTATAAGCTAGTACACTAGGATTTTTTATAATCTCACCCATACTTAACTTTTTAGTAAAACTCTTACCGTCTTTACTTATTTCAGCATCTTTATAAGAGACCGATTTAATAGGTTTATCAAAACTAACAGTCATTACGTAAGTAAACATTTCTTCCATTCCTGTAGCTTCTAATTTTTTCGGACTTTCAATTGTTTTAATTTTACGTTCAAATATATTTTTCTCAAACTCATAATAAGTATTATCACTAATCGCTGAATTAATACTCATATTCTGTTTAACATTTGGATCTGATTTTTCCACTAAATTACCTATTTGTTCCAATCCAGCTAATGAATTATTCAATTCCTCAACATTTTTTGCATCTATTTTAAAGTTTAAATCTCCAATAGAATCATTAAGAGTAAACTGTAATCTTAAGGTTTCTAAATTTTTAAATATCTCAGGATGAGCTGCTTTTAAGCTATCTTTCTTAAACTCTTTATTCTCCTCTTTTAATAAAATAGCATCTAAATATTGATCAATCGTAACTTCTTCACCATTAAAAAAATCTACTGCCTTTTCTGCATCTTTCCCTATAGAAGCCTTACCATCAGGAGCCATCTTCATTAATTCAGAAAAATTAATATTAAACTGATAATTAACTTCACCTTTTTTATTTACATGAATATCTTCTTTCATTACACATGATTGAAATAAAACTACTGCTCCTATAAGCAACAAATACACCTTTTTCATATTGTTTTTTTTAATATCTGCTAAAATAAGAAATAATAAATACATAGAGAATACTATACAGCACTAGATTTTTTGTTGAATTACACACTACATATATGTATTAAGATTCCCCATCAGATAGTTACGAGCATTATAAAAAACCACTAATAATATTCTAAAATCATAATAACCTAAAAGCAGGCAAAATATTGATTGTTACAACACTCCTTCAACACTTCTTCAAGATTCCTTCAACAAATAACCCTCTATATGGAGCAATCATGGGGAAGTGTTGAAGAAGTGTTGAAGAATTTAGCTCTAAGGCTTATGAATAGTGGCTTTAGCAAGCATTAATATTTTAACTTAATAAATCATTTTCAATATAACATATTGTAATTCAATTAAATAACTTTTTTAGAGTTAAAAAAAAGTGAGGCGTTTTTTTATTTCGCTTAGATAATTAAATTGTTTACAGAAAACCTCATAGCCTATTGATATATAAAGGATCTATTTGATATAGAATTTTATTTCGAATACATAATTTATCAATTAATTAATGCTGAAATACTCCTATCAGGATTGTTTTAGTAATGCTGATGTTAGTTTTGATTCACAGAATTTTAGAAAAAAAATTAGAGATAAAGAAATAATAGCTAACATCAGTCCCAATAAATGAAAAGTGCAAAAGAATCAAGACAATTATTTTGATGTAAAACTATACAAAGAAAGAGATGCTATTCAAATAAGAAATGCTTGATTAGTTAGCTTTCGTTCTTTACACAATACATTCGATGCCACATTATCTAATTAAATGATATGGAATTAGATAACTTTTATCATTATAGGTCTAAAGAAATTTCAGAAAACTAAAAAGTCAAGATGACTTCACTAAATAAAACTATACTTACTCTTTAATTCTACCAAAGCATTTTCACTGTTAAAATAAAAAAAGAATAAATTAATTTGGTTTATTCATTTTTTTTACACAAAATTTGCATCAAATAAAATTAACTTTTTAAAAACGAAGAAAATGTTTGTACTAAATTATACTACCGTTTCAATCATATCAGCAAGATTTGCTGCTATGCGTCTTCGTGCAATTTTTATATAGACATAACAAAATTTAAAATATAAAAGAGAGCCCGAAGATATAATTCGGGCTTTTTTTGTTTATTCCGGACCCTTTACGAAATATTCCCGAATTGACTTGTTGATGCTAAAGATCAACAGTAAAACTTAACGACTAAGAAATTAATTAAGCTTAGTCAATATTGTCAATTTAATCATTACAAAAATGGGAAGGAAACTTTCTGGGAGAGACTTTATAAAAATAGGCTATCCCAAAAATAATACAATAAATATTGCTTTAGGGCAATTAAATAGATATAAGAAAAAAGAGAATAAAAACAGTTTATTAGAAGAAGCAAAAAAAGTATTACTAGACCCTAATTCATATATTGGAGATGGTATCTGGGGTAAAATAGCTGAAAGCTTGATTAACCAAGTTGAAATAAAAAGACATCAACTCAACAACACTAGAGTACCTTTTTCAATTTATGGTGAAGATGCAATAGATGATCAAACAAAGTATCAACTATTTACTGCTTTAAAATTACCCATAGCGATATCAGGAGCTTTAATGCCAGATGCACACTACGGGTATGGTTTACCAATAGGTGGAGTACTTGCTACAGATAATGCTGTTATACCTTACGGAGTAGGCGTTGATATAGGGTGTAGAATGAGTTTATCCGTTTTCAACCTACCAGCTAACTTCTTAAAAGGTAAAGACAATCAATTATTAAATATATTAAATGATCATACAAAATTTGGAATGTATGACACGCACCAAAACAAAGTAGATCATGAAATTTTTTATAGAGATGAATTTAAAAATATTCCCTTTGTAAAAAAACTGTTAGATAAAGCTTATAAGCAGCTTGGAACATCAGGCGGTGGGAATCATTTTGTTGAATTTGGTATAGTTAGTTTAAGTGAGACTAAACCAGAATGGAAATTAGAACCAGGTGAGTATATTGCTGTTCTTTCTCATAGTGGATCAAGAGGATTAGGTGCTAATATTGCAAAACATTATACCTATTTAGCTACTAAACAATGTCCTCTACCTAGTAATGTTCAACATTTAGCTTGGCTTGACCTTGCAACTCATGACGGACAAGAATACTGGATGGCAATGAATCTTGCAGGTGATTATGCAAAAGCTTGTCATGATGACATTCATCGTAGAATAGCGAAAGCATTAGGAAAGCAAATTGCATTCACTATAGAGAATCATCACAATTTCGCATGGAAGGAATACCTTAATGGACAAGAAGTAATCGTTCATAGAAAAGGGGCTACTCCTGCTAGCAAAGGACAATTGGGAATTATTCCAGGCTCTATGACTACAAATGGTTTTATAGTAGAAGGCTTAGGAAATGAGGAAAGTTTAAATTCAGCTTCGCATGGTGCAGGAAGACTTCACTCACGTAATGCATGTAAAAACATGTTTACCAAAAGTGAAGTAAAAAAAACAATAAAAGAGGCAGACGTGCAAATTATCGGTGGTAGTATTGATGAAGCCCCAATGGCTTATAAAGATATAAATACTGTGATCCAAGCACAAAGTGACTTAATAAAAATATTAGGAACCTTTACTCCTAAATTTGTAAGAATGGATAAATAACTATGGCTACATTTATTCAAATTACATCAGGTAGAGGTCCAAAAGAGTGTGATTTTTCCGTTACTAAGATTGCACAAATTTTTATAGACGAAGCGGTCAAATCCAATATAATCGTTAATCCAATATGGAATGAAACAGATGCTAATGGCACATCTGTTATTATTCAAATCAACGAATCGTCTAGGGAAATTAATGACTTTCTAAAGTCATGGATAGGAACTGTATTATGGATTTGTGAGAGTCCATTCAGACCTAACCACAAAAGAAAGAACTGGTACATCGGTATATTTAAAATGGCAAAAAAGAATACTGATTCAAAATTTGATAGTAATATTCACTATCAAGCAGTACGAAGTTCAGGAGCTGGAGGACAAAATGTCAACAAAGTAAGTTCCGCAGTAAGAGCTACTCACCTAGCGACTGGCATTTCAGTCTTAGCTATGGATAGTAGATCCCAACATCAAAACAAAAAATTAGCCACTGAAAGAATTCTTCAGAAACTTCAAAACATGGCATTAAAAGAAGATAAAGAAGAAGAACTGGAAACATGGTTAAACCAAACAAAAATAGAAAGAGGTAATCCTATTCGAACTTTTGTAGGTATGAAATTTAGAGCAAAATAAAAAAGGGGCTGTCTTTACTTATAAGACAGCCCCTTTATACTTTTAAACTATTTCAGCACTTAATCCAGCGTCTAATAATTGCAGACATTGTGGTTTAAGCTTTTTAAATTCTCCCGTCTTTACTGTACATTTACCAGTATAATGCACCAATAATGCGCATTGCTCAGCTTGTTCTGATGTATGGTCACATACCCTTACCAATGTGTCTATCACATGATCGAAAGTATTCACGTCATCATTATATAAAATAATCTCACTATTCCCATCTAGCAAACCTGCTACATCAACATCTTCTTGAATTTTTTCTTTAGTGCTCATAAAAATTTCTTTTCAAAAAATTTATTGTTTAATAAACTTCAAAGATACCCAATTATTTTTTTCTAATTGATTTTCAAATGATAAACCATAAGATTCAGCTGATTTTAATATAACTGGAATATCCTCCGTATAAAATCCACTGAAAAATATTGAGCCCCCTGTTTTTAAACATGCTACATATTTATCCATATCATTCACTAATATGTTTCGATTTATATTAGCTAGTATAACATCGTATTTTGGTTCAGTTGCTAAAATAGAAGCATCACCTTCAAATACAGAAATATTTGAACAATTATTTCGTGTTACATTTTCTGTAGAGTTAATATAGCACCAATTATCAATATCAATTGCTTCTACCGTCTTAGCTCCTCGTAAAGATGCTAATATTGCCAAAATAGCGGTACCGCATCCCATATCTAAAACATGCTTGCCTTCCATATCATTATTAAGGATTTGGCGAATCATCATGAATGTTGTTTCATGATGCCCTGTACCAAAACTCATTTTAGGCTCAATAACTATATCATATTTAGCATCTATCGCTGGATGAAAAGGGGCACGTACATAACATTCACCATCTACATCTATTGGGTCAAAATTCTTTTCCCATTCAACATTCCAATTTACTTGTGCTATTTCTTCTTTTCTATAAGTAATAGTAAATTGATCTGATTGTAATATAAATATATCGTCCAAAATATCATCTGTCCATAGATCTTTTTGTACGTAGGCACTTATACCTGTAGGTGTTTCTTCAAAACTTTCAAATGCCTTCTCCCCTAACTCTGCTAATAGAATTTCAGCTCCTAATTCTCTTGGTTCGACATTAAAATGATAAGCTATATATATCATAATTATTTTTGTTTCTTTGTATTTAACACTTTAGTAACATTAAGTTCACACAAGGAAAACATTAGATACTAAAAATCATGCAAAACTAATGTTATTTTTGCTATCCAACACATTTACATATGAAAAAGATTTATAGCCTACTATTTCTATTAATGTCTCTAACACTTGCGGCACAAATTGAAGATAAAAAAGAAAATTATAATGATGTTAAGCTAGAACAACTACCTTATTACAGCTATGGTAAAGGTTTAGGAATGACTTCAGCAGATAGTATCTTCCAATTAAACATTCGTTTCAGAATGCAAAATAGAATTAGTTTTATAAATAATGAAGGTGAAAAAAATAAATATGAAGGCGAAATAAGACGACTGCGCTTGCGTCTAGATGGATTTGTAGGTAATCCTAAATTTTTATATGTTATCCAATTGTCATTTGCTCCCAAAGATATGGGAAAACAAAAAGAGAATGAGTCACCTAATATTATTCGTGATGCTGCATTGACTTACCGTCCAAATGATCATTGGAGTTTTATTTTTGGGCAGACTAAACTTCCTGGAAACAGACAACGTACAAACTCATCGGGAGCATTACAACTTACAGATCGTTCTATTAATAATGCTAAATTTAATGTTGATAGAGATTTTGGTATCCAAGCTTACTATCTACATGAACGTAAAGATGAATTTGGTTTTAATATTAAGACTGCTGCCAGTACAGGACGTGGTCGTAACTGGAGTGGTTCAGAAAGTGATAGTTATGCTCTTACTGGGAGAGTCGAATTATTTCCTTTAGGGAGTTTTTCAAAAAATGGAGCTTTCTTTGAAGGAGATTTAGCTAGAGAACAAAAGCCTAAGTTAATGTTGTCTGGAACTTTTGTTTACCATAATAATGCTGAAAACTCACAAGGGCAAACAGGAGATAAATTATTTGAAGCAAAAACTTTTAGAGCATTAATGTTTGATGGTATCCTAAAATATAATGGTTGGGCTGGTATGGTTGCCTATATGAGCAGATCATTAAGTGATCCTATTTACAATATTATTGATACAGATGGTATAGCTAGATCAGGATATGTATTTGCTGGGCATGGTATGGATTATCAATTAAGTTATTTATTCCCTTCAAATTATGAAATTATTGGAAGAGTCTCTACTCAGACAATGAATGACGATTTATATAAACAATTAAATCTTCCTAATACAACTGAATTTACTCTTGGAGCAACAAAATACCTTTGGGAACACGCGTTTAAGCTACAAGCTGAATTTACTTATGATTATCTAAAATTCAATGAAGGAGCTACAAAAAACAACTGGTATTTTAGGCTACAATTTGAAATAGGGATATAGTCCATTTTATATAATATTTTACTTTTTTATAATATAAATTCTATAATTAACCATTATTTAATAAAACTTTTAGTTTATTATTAAATAATACGATTTTACAATACCTAACTTTGCAGTATAATTCAAAAGATAATTATACTATGAAAAATATAGCATTTATATTAGTAATATTATCGGTTTTTGTATTTACGGTTTCTTGTAAGAATAAAAATTCTATAAGTAAGAACTCAATGCGAAATAACTCTTCAATTGAAGTAGTTCAAGAGTATGATGAATATCGCATTGCTGATCATCATGAAATAGATCACTTAAATAATATCATTAAAGAAAAAAACTTAAATTCTGAAACATTAATTATGAAGGAGTATGCTCCTGAAATACTTAATGCAGGGGATAACTATCTTTATATATTATCAAGAAAAAAAGATGCAAATTCCAATATTATTACGCTCTCGTTATTAGAAGATGATATTCCTGACGATTCAATGAAAGCACGTAAAGTTATAATGACTCTTACTAAAGAGAACAATGAAATTAAAGTAATGGATATTAAAGAAACATATCAATGTTGGAAAGATCGCGGTCATCGAGAATGGGGACCTACTCTATGCAATTAAAAATAAATAACTAAATATTTAAATTAATTTTAATCAATATTATAAAATTTGGCACAAATATTGTCAAGTATGTTAATATACAAAGCTTGTAAAAGCAGATTAATTTTTTTCATAATTTTTTTATTTACTACAAAAGAAAAACGCCAAGTAAAATACTTGGCGTTTTTTTTTTATTCTTCTGTTTTTTGGTGCATCTTCATTATTTGGTACATCTTCTTTTCTACCAATATTCATATTTGGGAATTTCTTTTGAATAGACTTCAAAGCAAATTCATTAATTTCATTCATTGCCTCTGGCGAAGGAAGTTTTAAACTATCAGCATTGTGTTTTAGTACTTCTTCCAATAGAATTTGCGTTCTTAATAATTGAAAGTTCAAGTCAATGATTTCACCTACTACGTCGATATCTCCTAATTTCATTAGATATTTTATTTATTTAATAATATTCTCCCTTATGGGGCTAGTACCAAAATTAACAAACTATTTTAATACTCAAACTATTTTAAAGTTATTCTTTGTAAAAATAATTTAACTCCTGTCTTAAATTATAACGTGACGCCATCACCTCTCCATAAGCCCCCGCAGAACGGATAGCAATTAAATCTCCTCTTTCTAATTTTGGCAAGATAACATCCTTACCAAAACAATCACTACTTTCACAAATTGGACCTACAATATCATAACGAATATTATTACTTTCATTAGTTTCCTCAGCAATATTACCAGCTTCCCATTTTTCAACTTTATGATAGGCTTGATATAATGCTGGTCGCAGGAGTTCTGTCATACCAGCATCCAAAATAGCGAAGTTCTTTTTTATACCATTTTTAATATATAAGACTCTACTTACTAATGTTCCACAATTAGCAACAAGCGATCTTCCTAACTCAAAATGTACTTTTTGTCCCTCTCTAAGTTCTAAAAACTGATGAAACAAATAAAAGAAGTTTGAGAAATTAACTATTGATTCCTCATCTGGTTCACAATAATTAATACCTAGCCCTCCTCCTAAATTTAAAATAGGAACGTTATAACCTCTTTCATAAAAATAGTTATTCCATTCATTTACTTTAATACATAATCTTTTGTAAACATTCAAATCAGTAATCTGAGAACCTACGTGAAAATGCAAACCTACTAATTCCAAACTAGTAGAATTCTTAATTATAGCTAAGCAATTATCAAGTTCGTGCATCATAATACCAAACTTATTTTCATCAAGTCCCGTGGTAATATAATGATGTGTTTTAGCATCTACATTAGGATTAATTCTCAATGCTATACAAGCTTTAGTACTCAAACTTTCTGCTATTGAAGCTATAACTTCTAACTCTTGTACAGACTCAACATTAAAGGCAAGAATATTATTTTGTAAGGCGATTGATATTTCTCTATCAGTTTTACCAACTCCAGCGAAAACAATTGAGTGCGAATCAAAACCATTTTCAATTGCTAATTCTATTTCTTTTCCACTTACACAATCTGCACCTAAACCTAACGAACTAATTTCTTTTAAAATTTTAGGATTATTATTTGCCTTTATTGCATAATGAATAGTGTAATCAAATCGATCTGCAGAATTCTTAGCTACTTCTACTGTCTCTTTTAGTAAAGGAAGGTCATAGTAGTATAATGGAGTCTGCTCTTTCTTTAACTTTTCTAAAGTATTTTCATTCATCATTGCTTTCTTTAAAATAAACGATTATGTAGTGAACGCATTGCTTCAATCTTATAACTTGCAGGAACTAATAAAGAAATATTATGCTCACTACCTCCATAAGATATCATACGTACAGGAATGTGTTTTACAGCCTCTGAAACAATAGTTGCGTGTCCATGTTTATTACTTCTAAAATCCCCAACTATACAAACAATCGCTTGATCATGGTCAACCTCAACACTACCAAAATAATTTAACTCTTGAATAATCTCTTCTAAATAAGTTGTCTGATCGATGGTTAAGGAAACAGCAACTTCAGAAGTAGTAATCATATCAATAGGAGTTTTATAACGTTCAAATACCTCAAATACTCTACGTAAAAAACCATATGCTAACAGCATTCTTGAAGATTGAATACGAATAGCTGTAATACCATCTTTAGCAGCAATAGCAACTATTTGATCATCACTTTCAGTTCCTTGAGAAATTAAAGTACCTGGTGCACTTAACTCCATAGTATCTAATAATCGTACTGATACATTAAACCTTTTAGCAGGGAAAACACTTTGTGGATGAAGAATTTTAGCACCAAAATAAGCTAGCTCAGCAGCCTCATCAAAGCTTAGTTTTGCTATAGGTTTAGTATTCTGTACATATCGAGGATCATTATTGTGAAAACCATCAATATCTGTCCAAATCTGTATCTCTTCTGCTCCTAATACTGCACCTAATAAAGAAGCTGTATAATCAGACCCTCCTCTTCTTAAATTATCTATCTCTCCAAAAGTATTTCTACAAATATAACCTTGGGTAATAAATAGATTATCACTAGGATACTCGCTTAATTTAATACCTATTTGTTTTTGAATATATTCAATATTAGGCTCATTCTCTTCATCCATTCGCATAAAATCTAATGCGGGTAGTAATACAGAAGGTATCCCTTTCTCTTTTAAATAAACATGAAATAAAGTTGTAGATAGCAATTCCCCTTGTGCTAATACTATTCGTTCTTCTATTGAAGTAAATAAATCATTACCTAATTCGTCTAATAAATTAAAATGATGGTCAATTACTTCTTCTGCAGTCCGCAAACCTTCTTCTGTTTTAAATAATTGTTTTATAAAAGTTTTATACTTTGAATAAAGAATCTTGATATCATTGCGTGCTTTATCTTTTTCTTCTTTCAAATAAGATTGAGCAATTGCAAAAAGATCATTAGTAGTTCCCGATACAGCGGATAATACAACTAAATGTTTATCACTTTGTTGAGATTTAATAATTGGTAACAACTGTTCCATTCTTTCTGGACTTCCTACAGAAGTCCCTCCAAACTTTAAAACTTTCATAAATTAAAATTAGTTATTGATTTATTTAATGAATAAAAAAAGGGGCTTGTCATGATGACAAGCCCCTTTTACATATATTATTTTATATCATAGGAAAGCCGCTCACGACGTCTGACGTAAGTACTGTTTCTTTGCCTTCTTTATAATTGATATAACCATTTTTATTCTTTATATGTCACAAATATAAACACTTTGTTGAATAAATAGCAATTTTTATTACTTATTAAATAAAAAAAGAGACGAAGCTCATATAACTTCGTCTCCTTAGACAATTATGGAAAAATCTAATATTCAAAAAAAAGATAGTAGAATTATTCTGCAGCAGCCCTCTCAGCTCTTCTATCTGCTTCAGATGCTGTTTCAGCTTTACCAAACTTCCAATAAGAATAAGCATTTAATTCTTCTCTATCCCAGTTCTTTTCTTTTCGTAAATAAGTTCTCAAATCTTTAACAGTAGTAAATTCAGCAGCTAAATAGCAAAACTTAGAATTAACTCCTTCATTACTTTCCACAAGTTCTTTTGCTCTGTCAGCTAATTTACAATCTTGACCGGGAGTTGGATTAATTAACCATTCTATTTTTCCTTGAGCTTTTGTAGACAAGTTTTGAATATCTTCTTCAGATTGTACTTCTAATACAGCATTGACTTTTACGTCTGCTGGTAATGTCTCTAATATAGCTCCCATAACTGGAATAGCTGTTGCATCACCTACTAATAAATACCACTCTTTCTCTGGGTATAATTCACTTGCATCACATCCCATTGCTACTCCTAATTCTTTACCTATCGGGGCATTTATAGCAAAATTAGATGCTGGTCCCTCATCACCATGCGCCACGAAATCAATATAGAGCTCTTTCTTTACCAAATCTATTCCTCTATGTGTATATGTACGAACTATTGGTTTTATTGATACATCCATAGGTTTCCACTCCATTTTCTCAAAATCAAACTCAGGAAGGTACACTTTATCACAACCTTCTGGCGAAAGAAATATTTTATTATTTGCACCTACTGTTGTATTTTTAAAATCTTCTACTCCTTCTCCTCCCACAGTCAACCTAATATAATGTGGTGTTATATATTCTCTATTTTTTAAAACAAAAACTTTGCTTTTTACGTTTGGCTTTCTTGACATATTGTTGTTTTATTTTTTATTTTTACCTCTCTTATTATTACAAATATACTTATTAATTTAGAATTAGTATAAACAAGAGGTTTGTTTCATCATTATTTCCAATAATAACCTCTTTTTATCCAATACATTAGTTTTTTTATAACGAAGTAATAAAAATAGCTTTATACTAAAAAATGTTTCTATGCTCATTGATTAATTTCTATTTTTGCTAAAAATAAATTACGACATGCTAATCATTGGAATCGCAGGAGGTACTGGTAGTGGAAAAACTACTGTTGTTCATCAAATTATGAATGAATTACCAGAAACAGAAGTTGGTATCATTTCACAAGACTCGTACTATAAAGCAACTGATAACCTTTCATTAGAAGAGCGAACTCTTATTAATTTTGATCACCCCAGATCAATTGATTTCGAACTTCTAGTAGAACACCTTAAAGAATTAAAAGCAGGAAATATTATCAATCAGCCTGTTTATTCTTTCGTAAAACACAACAGAACAGACGATTCGATTGTTACACATCCCCGAAAAGTAATGATTGTAGAAGGAATATTAATTTTGTGTCATCCAGAATTAAGAGATATGTTTGACATAAAGATATTTGTTCACGCTGACTCTGATGAACGTTTAATTCGTAGATTGAAAAGAGATATTGCTGAAAGAGGTAGAGATATGGTAGAAGTTTTAAATAGATATCAAAATACATTAAAACCTATGCACGATCAGTTTATTGAACCTTCAAAAGCGTATGCTGACATTATCATTCCTAATGATACCTACAATACTGTTGCAATTGATATTGTACGTACTGTAATCAATGAAAAAATCGGTTAATATTTGTCTATTGTTATGAAAGTATCTCAAAGTTTAAAAAAATTAAAGTATCTAAAGCTCCTAAAAAACCCTTTTTTTTTAGTAGGGCTTTTTTTTGTAATTTGGATATCATTCTTTGATAGCTATTCTTTACTCGAACATAAAGTGATAAATAAAGAAATTGACAAATTAGAAGATAGCAAAAAATACTTTGAAAATGAGATTGATAAAGACAAGAAGTCTATTAAAGGTCTTAAAAATGGAGATGCTACTGAAAAATACGCAAGAGAAAAATATTATATGAAAAGAGCTAATGAGGATATATTCATTATTGAATTTGATACATTAGCTCAACAATAAAACCACAACCAAAAACTATGAATAATCAACTATTTGAAGAATTTGAGAAAGTCTCTTCAAAAGAGTGGAAAAACAAAATTCAATATGAATTAAAAGGTGCCGATTACAATGAAACTTTAGTTTGGGAAAGTATTGAAGGTATAAAAGTTCGTCCTTTCTACCATTGCGATACAGATTACAAACCTTTAAAAATTGATACCAATACTTCTGAGTTTAAGATAACGCAACGTATCTATGTTTACGATATTGATCGCTCTATCGAAAAAGCTATTGATACCATTAACAAAGGTGCTGAAGTTATCTATTTTACTATTGATAATAGTAAAATAGATTCAACTAAAATACTTTCTGCATTACCTAAAACTAATTTATATTTTTTTGTTTTAAACTTTCTAGATGCTTACTACATAAAAGATCTTTCCAATTGGGCTACCAAAAACCAATTTGAAATACAGATTCTTTTAGACCCTATTTATCAATTACAATATGACGGTAATTGGTTTAAAAACTTGGAAGACGACTTTAATGTAGTCAAGGAGACCGTACTACATTTACCAAATGTCAGTCTACAAATTAATGCAAATACCTATCAAAATGCTGGAGCCAATATGGTTCAGCAAATTGCATATAGTATTGCTCATTTAAATGAATACCTTAACCGCATTCCTAATTTAAAAGGTACAATCTACTTACACATTTCTGTTGGAACACATTACTTTTTTGAAATAAGTAAACTTAGAGCATTAAGATTTCTTGCAGAAACACTAAGTAAAGAATATTCTTCTGATCTCTCATTTAAAATCATCTGTATTCCAACAAAACGCAATAAAACATTATATGATTATAATGTAAATATGTTGCGTACCAGTACAGAATGCATGAGTGCAATATTGGGTGGAGCGGATTACATTAGCAATCTAGCATATGACAGCATTTATCACAAAGAAAACTCTTTTGGAGATAGAATTGCACGCAATCAATTGTTGATATTAAAAAATGAAAGTTATTTTAATGCAGTAGATAACCCTTCTGAAGGATCTTATTATATTGAGTATGTAACACTCCAACTTGCAGAAAAAGCATTGGCTCTATTTAAGCAAATAGAGAAAGGAGATGGTTTAATTACTACCCTTATTGAAGGAACAATACAAAGAAAAATAAATGAGAGCGCTCTAAAAGAACAAGAACTTTTTGATAAAGGGCAAGAAGTATTATTAGGTACAAATAAGTATCCTAATCCTAATGATTATATGAGTAACGAACTAGAGCTATATCCTTTTGTTAAGCAAAATCCGCGAAAAACATTGATTTCTCCTATTATAGAACGCAGACTTGCTGAAGGTTATGAACAAAAGAGATTAGCAGAAGAAAAACAAATAACTCAGTAACGTTATGAAAAGAAAGGATATACAGCACTTAAAAATAGATACTTCTACGTTAAGAGCAAGTTCTGAACCTTCAGATTTCAAAACAGCTGAAGGAATTGCTATTCAAAAAACATATAGTGAACAAGATATAAAAGATATTGAGAACATAGGTTTTGCAGCAGGCTTTACTCCAAATTTAAGAGGTCCTTACACGACAATGTATGTACGACGTCCTTGGACCATTCGACAATATGCAGGTTTTTCAACTGCTGAGGAAAGTAATGCTTTTTATAGAAGAAACCTTGCTGCTGGTCAAAAAGGTCTATCTGTTGCATTTGACCTTGCTACCCATAGAGGTTACGACTCAGATCACGATCGCGTAGTCGGTGATGTTGGTAAAGCCGGTGTAGCCATAGACAGTGTTGAAGATATGAAAATACTCTTTGACCAAATTCCGTTAGATCAAATGTCTGTGTCAATGACTATGAATGGAGCTGTACTTCCTATTATGGCTTTCTATATTGTAGCAGCTCTTGAGCAAGGGGTCGAACTAAAGCACTTATCAGGTACAATCCAAAATGATATTCTAAAAGAATTTATGGTGCGTAATACCTATATTTATCCACCGACACCTTCTATGAAAATCATTGCTGACATATTTGATTATACTAGTGCAAATATGCCTAAATTTAATTCTATATCCATATCAGGCTATCATATGCAAGAAGCAGGTGCTACTGCAGATATTGAACTTGCTTATACTTTAGCAGATGGTTTAGAATATATAAGAACAGGATTAGCAGCAGGAATGAAAATAGATGATTTCGCTCCACGTCTTTCATTTTTTTGGGCGATTGGAATGAATCACTTTATGGAAATTGCCAAAATGCGTGCAGGTCGTATGCTATGGGCTAAACTGCTAAAGCAATTTCATCCAAAAGATGAAAAGTCACTTGCCCTGCGTACACATTGTCAGACGTCTGGTTGGAGCTTAACAGAACAAGATCCATTTAACAATGTAGCTAGAACAACTATTGAAGCAGCTGCAGCTGCATTTGGAGGCACACAATCACTCCATACTAATGCTCTAGACGAAGCAATAGCACTACCGACAGATTTCTCTGCTCGTATTGCAAGAAATACGCAAATCTTCTTACAAGAAGAGACAAAAATTTGTAAAACTGTAGATCCTTGGGCAGGTAGTTATTATGTTGAAAATCTAACGCATGAAATTGCACAAAAAGCTTGGGATTTAATTCAAGAAGTAGAAGAATTAGGTGGAATGACAAAAGCGATTGAAGCTGGTATTCCTAAGTTGCGTATAGAAGAAGCTGCTGCACGAAAACAAGCAAGAATTGATAGTGGGCAAGATATTATTGTAGGAGTCAATAAATACAGATTAGACAAAGAAGATCCTCTTCATATCCTTGAAGTAGATAATCAAACTGTACGTACACAACAAATTGAACGTCTTAATCAGATTAAAGCTACTCGAGATAATAACAAAGTAAAAGAAACTCTAGACACATTAACCCAATGTGCTAAAGACAATAATGACAATCTCTTGGCATTAGCTATTGAAGCTGCAAAAGCAAGAGCTACATTAGGTGAAATAAGCAATGCATTGGAAAGTGTATTTGGTAGATTTAAAGCACAAATTCAATCAATAAGTGGTGTGTACAGTAAAGAAATAAAAGATGATCACAGCTTCAAAAAAGCAAAAGATCTAGCAGACAAATTTGCTGAAATTGAAGGAAGACGCCCTCGTATAATGATTGCTAAAATGGGACAAGATGGACATGACAGAGGTGCAAAAGTAGTGGCAACGGGTTATGCTGACGTTGGTTTTGATGTGGATATTGGTCCTTTATTCCAAACACCTCAAGAAGCCGCCAAACAAGCAGTAGAAAATGATGTGCATGCCCTAGGAGTTTCTTCTCTTGCAGCTGGTCATAAAACATTGGTTCCACAAGTAATAGAAGAACTAAAAAAATATGGTAGAGATGATATAATGGTCATCGTTGGAGGGGTAATCCCTGCTCAAGACTACCAATTCTTATTTGATGCGGGAGCAGTAGCCGTTTTTGGCCCAGGAACTAAAATTAGTGAAGCTGCCATTACTATGTTAGAAATATTACTTGGTGATGATGCCTAACTTATAAAAAATATTAGCTTATAATAAATTAGCTTTTCCATAAAGACCTTCCTAAGTGAAGGTCTTTTTTTATTGGCGATGCCACATATAAGAACATTGTGATGTTTTATTGTTCATATTGTATACAAATGCAAAAGTCCTGTCTATTTTTTAGTTTTCTCAAACTTCTTTAAACCTATAATTATAAAAGCCATAAAATACCACGCTACCCAACTAGACAGTGTGGGATTGAATCTATTGCGTAAAGAACGAAAGCTATCTAACCACGCGTTTGTTCGTTCAATTGAATAACTTACTTTGCATAGTTTTTTATCAAAATAATTATTCTCATTATTATTTCTATTTCTGTTATTAGGACAGATGTTGCCTATTACTTCTTTATCTCTAAATAAATATTCTTCTAAGCACCTGTGAATCAAAACGTACACCAGCATTAGTTAAGTAATTAGTTATGTCTTCAAAATAGATTTCTATATCAAATATATCCTTTACATATCAAGAAGATATAAGGTTTTCTATATACACTTTAATTATCTGAGCGAAATAAAAAAGTACCTCACTTTTTTTTTACCTTAAAAAACACATCTAATTGAATTACAATATATTATATCAAAAAACAGTATATTGACTTAAAAATGGAATGCTCGCTAAAGCTAGTATTCATAAGCATTAGAGCGAAATCCTTCAACACTTCTTCAACACTTCCCCATGATTGCTCCATATAGAGGGCTATTTGTTGAAGAAGTCTTGAAGAACTGTTGAAGCGTTGTTGAAGCGCTGTTGAAAAAATCATATCCTCTATAGTAATAAAGGCATCTGTGGAATACTTGATTTCACGAATTATTTTAGACATTTCTATTCAAAAAGAGTTGTAAATGGTTAATTTTTAAAAAGTTTAAAAGTTAAACAGTTGCAATGATTTAGATGAGCGATAATAAGATGAAGTCATCTTGAGTTTATAATTTTCTGAAATTTCTATACCCCTTCTTTATTTTACAAAAGCCAAGACGTCCCATATAAAAGCTCATAATAACAATTATACTATTAGCATTGTGTAACTTTATGTGCTATTGTACAATCAAATACTTTACCTTTGTTAAAAACATTGTTTTATTTATGACATTCGAAGATTTACATTTAAATAAAAATATTTTACGCGCTATTGAAGAACTAGGTTATAAAGAACCAACTCCAATACAACAAAAAGTTATTCCTCTAGTTCTAGAGGAGAAAGATTTAATTGGTTGTGCTCAGACAGGAACAGGAAAGACTGCTGCATTTGCAATGCCTATTATCCATTACTTACATAAAATAGGAAATACTAAAAAAGCTAAAAAAGCAAAAGTTTTAATCATTACTCCTACTAGAGAGTTAGCTCTACAGATACATGATAACTTTACTCAGTACGCAAAATATACAAATGTAACATCGATTACACTTTACGGTGGAATGTCTATAAAACCACAAATCGAGCAATTAAATAAAGGTGCAGATGTGATTATTGGTACCCCAGGTCGATTGCTTGATTTATATAAACAAAAACATCTGGATTTAGATTCACTGCATTATCTAGTTTTGGACGAAGCCGATTTAATGCTAGACATGGGATTCATTGATGATGTAAAAAAACTAATTCAATTGACCCCTTCGAATAGACAAACTTTACTATTCTCTGCTACGATGCCTTTAGCGATTAGAGAATTAGCACACGAGTTTTTACAAAAGCCAGAATATGTAGCAGTAGATTCTATTTCATCAACTGCAAAAACAGTAAAGCAAAAAGTTTATTTTGTCGAAAAAGGCGATAAGAAAAAACTTCTTTATCATATTATTCGCAATGAAAAACTATCTGATGTTTTAGTTTTTACGCGTACTAAAAATGGAGCAGATGCAGTGGTAGAACACTTATTGAAAAATGGAATAAACGCAGCATGTTTCCATGGAGATAAATCACAAACAGCAAGAGAAGAAGCTCTTAATAATTTTAAAAATAAAGAGGTCAAAGTATTAGTTGCAACTGATATTGCTGCTAGAGGAATAGATATAGACTCATTGCCATGTGTCATCAATTATGATTTACCAAATATTCCTGAAACCTTTGTACACCGTATTGGTCGTACAGGAAGAGCCGGTAACGAAGGAGTAGCTATATCATTCTGTGACAAAAGTGAAAAAACATATTGGCAAGATATAGTAAAGTTTACTAGATCACAACCAAAGATTATAACTGATCATCCTTTTCCTTGGAAGGAAGGAGAAAAAAATAAAGAAGGAGAAAAGAAAGACTATAGAAAAAAATCAGGTCAAAGTAATTCTCGTAAATCAGAAAATTCTAAGAAAAACAAAAAACGTTGGTATTAATCAACGTTTTTTTTTTGTTAAATCCCCATTATAAATATCACTATTTATATGTATTAGTTTTAAACCAAAATAGTATTATTTTTATAAAAAATTGAAATGAGAAAAATAGTAAAAATAGTATTAGTTGGAATTATTGTAATTATAGGAATTATTTTATTTGCCGATTATACAGTAAGAAGCAGTACAAAAGATCAACTTTTTGATAACACTAATGACATTCCACATAATGACGTTGGCATTGTATTAGGAACTACTAAATATTTAAAAGGAGGGTTTATCAATTATTATTTTAGTTATCGCATAAAAGCCACCACTGATTTATATAAGGCAGGTAAAATAAATTATATCGTTGTAAGTGGAGACAACAGTAGATCTGATTACAATGAACCAGAAGATATGAAACAAGCTCTTATAGAAAATGGTGTACCAGAAGATCATATTTATATGGACTACGCAGGTCTTCGCACATTAGATTCTGTATATCGAATGAAAGCTATTTTTGGCAAAGATAGTTTTACAATAATTTCCCAACCTTTTCACAATGCTAGAGCTGTTTATATTGGTAATTATTTGAATCTAAATACTGTTGGATACAATGCAGAAGATGTTACTACAAAGTATGGTTTTAAAACAATGCTCCGTGAGAAATTTGCTAGAGTAAAACTATTATTAGACAAAATATTTGATAAAAAACCAAAGTTTCTTGGAGAACCGATTGAAATAGGTAATCAAGAAGTTTCATAAAAAAATCAGGCTCTTATTTGTATAAATAAGAGCCTGATTTTTTATGAAATAAACTATAATTAAGAAAATAAATGCCAAACCTGAGTAACAACAAAACAAACAATAATTCCAAAAGCGACAGGTAATAAAGATGCAACTGTCGTCCACTTAGCACTATTAGTTTCTTTATATATTGTGTATATAGTTGTACTACAAGGATTGTGTAATAAACTGAACAACATTAAATTAACTCCCGTAAGTGTTGTCCATCCTGCCATATGCAATATCGTAGCTATTTCGCCATCTGATACTTCAAACATTACCCCTGCTCCTTCTCCTAAACTTGCATCTCCTAATACCATTGCTGTTAACATCAGTATGGTAGGTATGACAATTTCATTTGCAGGTATAGCAACGATATAGGCTAATAAAATCACTCCATTCAGTCCAATAATCATTGCGATAGGATCTAGACCCTGTATAGTCCATAGAGCAATACTTTTATCTCCTATCATTATATTACAGACTAACCAAATAACTGCACCAGCTGGAGCTGCGAATACAATAGCCCTCCATAATACTATTAATGTTCTATCAATTAACGAAGTATATATTGTTTGTAATACTTTGGGAGGACGATATGGAGGCAACTCAAGTGTAAAAAAGGATGCTTGTCCTTTCAACATCGTTTTGGATAAAAACCATGAAGTAAAAAAGGTAAAGCCTATACCTAAAACAACAATCCCTACTACAGCTAGTGTAGAAATAGTATGTGACATATAACTCGGAACAAGTGCACCGATAAAGATAGTTGCCATTAATATCTGTGTAGGCCATCTCCCATTACACAATGAAAAGTTGTTTGTGATAATCGCTATTAATTTTTCTCTAGGACTATTAATAATACGGGTTGCCACAACACCTGCAGCATTACAACCGAATCCCATACTCATCGTTAATGCTTGTTTACCATGTGCTCCCGCTCCTTTAAAAATTCTATCAAGGTTAAATGCTACACGCGGTAAATACCCAAAATCTTCTAATAGAGTAAATAATGGAAAGAAAATAGCCATTGGAGGCAACATTACTGCAATCACCCATGCAGTGGCTAAATAAATACCATCAATCAAAAAACCACTCAACCACCATGGAAAATGTAAGCTTTCTGCTCCATTTTTCAAAAACGGATATAATTCTTCTAATAACAGATACGAAAGAGCCGACGAAGGATAATTTGATCCGATTATAGTTAACCACAACACTCCGCCTAATAACAATAACATTATAGGAAAACCAAAACGTTTACTCGTCACAATATTATCTATCATACGATCAACGCGAAATGCTCTTTGATTTTCATCTGATTTCACAGTTGTTTTAACTGTTTGTGAAACCTGATTAAATATAGCACCAGCGACATTATCAGAATAGTTTAGCCCCAAAGAGTCATAATAACTTTGTGCTTTATCTAAAATTGGTTGAATATTTTTACTTGTTATTTTACTTGACAACGTATTATTTAACAAAGCGGCTTGAATACTTTTATCTTGTTGTATTAAACGCATTGCAATCCATGATGGACTAGGTAATTGCGCATCTAAATTTAATAATTCAGTTGCAACGTCTTTAACTGCTTTACGTGATTCACCAGATATTCCACTAATAGTTTTTTGTTCTGGGACATACTTCCCAGTAGCTACTAAGTCAATAGCTAATAACAAATCTGTAATTCCCTCTTTATTTCTAGCTGATGTAGGAATTACTGGTACGCCTAAATCTTTTGATAAACCTCGTACATCTATCTCCACTCCATGTCTTCTCGCTTCATCCATTAAGTTTAGACAAACGACTACCTTATTAGTAATCTCTTGAATCTGTACTACCAAACTTAAGTGACGCTCTAATCTACCCGCATCGACTACTACCACAGTCACATCTGGTTTACCAAATAGAATAAAGTCCCTTGCCACCTCTTCATCTTCTGAAGTAGACATCAAAGAATACGTTCCTGGTAAATCGATGATTTTATATTTATTATCTTTAAATTGGAAACTACCTTCTGCTCTAGTAACTGTTTTACCAGGCCAGTTTCCAGTATGTTGTTTTAATCCTGTTAAGGCATTAAAAATGGTACTCTTACCAGTATTTGGATTTCCAGCCAAAGCTATAGAGTAATCAAAGTTACCTGATAAATCTCCTAACTTTTTTAGTTCTGCTGCCGCATTTAAATCACAAATATCACAGGCTGATTTGGCCATAATGATGTTCTCCTTCCTTAATTATTTAGTTGTCATCTATTTCAATCATTACCATTTCTGCATCTTCTTTTCTCAATGAGATAATGGTATTATATATGGAATATGCTACTGGATCCTTTAATGGACTAACATTATGCACAGTAATTAAAGCCCCAGGTACAAAGCCCAAGTCCAAAAAACGTTGATGAACTTCGCGATGACATCCACGTTTAATTCCTTTGATCTTTGCTTTTACGCCTTTTTGCAATTCCGATAGATTCATTTATTTTTTGTTTAGATATACAAAATTACATAATTAGACTCGTCTAACAATTAATTTAGTGTTAAAACTATTATCTAAAATAATTCTAAATGTAAGAATGACTGTAAATAAACTTCCTTGTTAATTCTTAATACAATAACAAGAACCTATTATTTCCAATAAAAAAAGGAGAATGTTCTTTGTAGATCATTCTCCTTTTTACAGTAGTAAAATATCTTTTTAAAGCATTTTAAAGGCATTTTCGAAAGGTACTCTATGCAACAAACTCCTTCCCAATGTAACTTCATCAGCATACTCTAATTCATCTCCCACAGCAATCCCTCTAGCAATAGTAGAAGTTATTATCTCAAAACTTTTAATTTGTTTGTAAATATAAAAATTAGTAGTATCTCCCTCCATAGTAGAACTTAAAGCAAATATAATTTCCTTTACTTCACCTTGTTGTACTTTTTCTATTAGAGAAGTGATATTCAATTGACTTGGTCCTATACCATCTATTGGCGAAATCTTACCACCTAGCACATGGTAAATCCCTTTGAATAATTGAGTGTTCTCTAACGCCATTACATCTCTTACATCTTCAACAACGCAAATTGTCTGATGATCACGAGTTAGATTATTACAAATATCACAAATCTCTTTATCAGAAATATTATGACAGCTTTTACAAAATATAATGTCTTTACGCATACTTACAAGAGCTTCAGCCAAACGAACAGTTTGTTCTTCTGGCTGTTTCAAAATATGCAACATCAAACGCAATGCAGTACGCTTACCTATCCCCGGAAGTTGTGATATCTCTTCTACTGCTTTTTCTAATAACTTTGAAGGAAATTCCATTTTGCAAAGATACAAAATTTAGTATTTTCTCAAGATTCAATCTTCCCTATAATTGTATTTCTATCAATCTCATGTGCTTGCTTAATTAGCTACCCAAATAAATAGCTCGACACATTACAAAACGTTTATATTATAAAAACTAAACATTTGAATACGATGTGATTACATGTGTGAATACGTCAACACTATCATAAGATGGTTTCAATACATCTCCCTCAAACTAATAAAATCTCTAGACAGAGTTAAAGAATTAACTTTTATAGATTTATTGATACTAGCTTTAAAGTGGCACTCTCACCAAAAAACAACAGTTTTTACTTACTATTTTTTAGTGATGAAAATATTATTAAAAATCAATTCGCTTAAATCCTTAAGTCATTCCTATAATATAGCTTTGAATTCAGAAGGTCGCATATTCGTCAAAACAAGAAAAGTATTACTAAAAGCAGATAGACTTGAATATCCCACCTCATACGCCACTTCACTAACCGTCATGTCGGTATCTTTTAATATTTCCATTGCTCGTATAACTCGGAGCATTTTGACATATTGAATAAAGGAAATATGGAGTTTGTTCTGAAACATTCTTGTTAGGCTACGTATACTAACCCCAAACTTGGTTGCCGTCATTTCTAATGTCAGCGTTTCATTTAAGTTCTCTTTTATAAAATCTATAACTGCATTGAGCTTTACATCTTCTGTAGTTGGTAGTTGAATTGAAAATTTTCTCAAATTTTCTTTAGGAAGCAAATGTTTTAACGTTGTTAAATATTCATACTCCCAAGAACCACGATAAAAATTACCACTCCAACTATCACTAAACTTAAGCATTTCTAACAGTAACTTACTAACGGGGTAGATGCCTAGCTCATCATAAAAAGAATTACTTGAATCGCTATTATCAGGAAAATAAATATTTATAATATGTAAATCTTGAGAATTAAACATTAAACAATGTGTGTATTTTTTGGGAATCCAGATATAATGATTAGATGGAATATAATAATCTTTTTCTTTTGTCTGTAAATAAGCTATACCACCAAATACAAGTAATAATTGCCCCTTACCATGTTTATGTTTTGGCAACTTCTGTTCCAATTGTTGCTTCAATAATAATATTGAAGTTGGAAATGAATCTATTTTTTCATTTAATTCTCTAATACTGCTCATATGTCCAAAATTAGTAAATAATAGTTTTATTATTTATAATTCACTTTCAATTAATTCTATTCTTATCTAACACTTAGATTAGGAAAACAGATCGTCACTTTAATATTTTTCCTTTTATTTATAAGTACTCCGATAAATTTAAAACTTAAATACAAAAAGGCATTAAAAACACCTATTTGTCCTGAATGAGCAAACTTTTGGCTCGTTATGTAAAATAAATATTCTATTACAAAAGTAATTTCGCTGTCTTAATTTTGAATAAGACTAAATAAGTTAATGAAT
The DNA here is from genome assembly GCF_000246945.1 of Myroides injenensis M09-0166. Classification (GTDB taxonomy): domain Bacteria; phylum Bacteroidota; class Bacteroidia; order Flavobacteriales; family Flavobacteriaceae; genus Flavobacterium; species Flavobacterium injenense. Next base: position 10,628 of record NZ_BAEX01000029.1, on the reverse strand, counting down.
ACTACACTTAAAATCAATAACAGTTTATTAAATAAAAAAACAAGTCTATTCTTACTACTCCTTTGCTTGTTTGTGATATGTATTCTATCCGTTTTTGTTGGAGTTAAAGGATTTGAATTTAAAAAGCTATATACTGGTAATATTCAATCTGACTTATTACTCATTAGCAGAATCCCACGTACAATTACATTGGTACTTACAGGAGCAGGACTTTCAATATGTGGAGTGATATTACAACAAATATCTCAGAATAAGTTTATCTCGCCTACTACTGCTGGTACATTGGATGCAGCAAAATTAGGTATCCTCTTTGGACTTTTCCTTTTCCCAGGTGAAAATATGCTTCTCAAATTACTATTTGGTGTAGTTTTTTGTTTTGGACTAACAGCGATATTTACGTTTTCAATAAGACGAATTGTAAAAAGACAAACTATTATGATTCCCGTCTTAGGCGTTATGTATGGTTATATTTTAAATTCAATTGCAAATATTATTGGTGTAGAGCTTAATATCATTCAGAATATGGAAAGTTGGATGGTAGGAAATTTTGCACAGTCTATGCAAGGTCAATATGAAATAATCTATCTCATTTTCCCTTTAGGAATTATTTGTTACCTCTATGCTCGTAAATTTACTATAGTAGCATTAGGGAAAGCTTTCTCACAAAACATTGGCGTTAATTATACTACAATTGTCAATATAGGGTTACTATTAACCTCTATTATGGTTAGCACAACTATCTTAACTGTAGGTACAATTCCATTTATAGATCTTATTATTCCTAATCTTGTCTCTCTCATTTATGGTGATGATGCCCATAAAAACCTTCCTTTTATTGCCTGTTTTGGTTCTATTGCATTAGTACTATGCGATATAATAGGTAGAGTTATTATTGCTCCTTATGAGATACCAACTAGTATGATTATAGGTTCAGTAGGAGCATTAATCTTTTTATTCATCCTAATAAAGAAAAATCGATGAGATATTTAAGACAAATTATAATCGCTCTACTAGCAATAGTTCTTGTCAGTATATTCGCCACTTATAAAATAGATTTTTCAAATGATTTTATATTGCTGAATAGATTACAAAGACTTTGTACAATAATATTAGTTAGCATTACTATAGCTTACTCCACAATTGTCTTTCAGACAATTTCATCAAATAAAATCCTCACTCCATCACTGATGGGATATGAACACCTTTATGTATTCTCTCAAGTAATAATGTTAATAATATTAGGTTCTGAAAGCGACATATTCCGTTCTAAAAGTTGGGGGTTTATTTTTGCAGTTATCCTAATGGTAGTTTATTCCTTTCTATTATACATTTTTCTATTTAGGAATAAAAAAAGAAACGTTTACTTTATTCTATTAATAGGATTAGTATTAGGTATTTTTTTCAATACCTCTACACAATTTCTACAAATGACAATTGATCCTAATGAGTATGGTTATATCCAAGGAGCTGTATTTGCCTCTTTAAATAGAACTTCTACTGACACATTATTAATGTCTTTTGGAATTACATTTTTAGTATTCATTTATCTTTTTCGGAGTTTTAAATACTTAAATATCCTTAGTCTTGGGCGAGAAACATCTTTTAGTCTAGGTGTTAATTATGATAAAATTGCTAGAAAACAATTATTAGGAATATCTGTATTAGTTGCTGTCTCTACTGCTCTGATAGGTCCTATAACGTTTGTAGGTGTATTTATCTCAAATATCAGTTATAAATTATCTCGTAGTTCTGCTCACAAAGAAACAATTGGATTAGCAATTGGAATAACACTAATCCTTCTATTAGTTGCTCAATTTAGTATTGAACACTTTCTTAATTATAGACATAGCTTAAGTGTTCTCATCAATCTAATAGGAGGTGGATATTTTATTTTATTAATTATTAAGTCATTGAAAAGTAAATGATAAGCGTCAAGTCATTAAATAAAAATTACGGAAAGAATCAAGTATTGTACAACGTTGACTTTACAGTTCCAAAAGGTAATGTAGTATCACTTATAGGACCTAATGGAGCTGGAAAGTCAACATTACTGTCGATTATCTCGCGATTAGAAGAAACAGATAGTGGGCAAATAAGCATAGATGGAAAAGATATAAACAAATACCAGTTACATGAACTGGCAAAAAAAATGTCATATCTAAAACAGCACAATGCTTATGATTTAAAACTAAAAGTAAAAGAGTTAATAGCATTTGGTAGATTCCCACATAGTCAAGGCAATTTAACACTACATGATCAAAATAAAATAGATGAAGCAATTGATATTATGAATCTAACAAATATGAGTAATGCTTATATAGATGAAATCAGTGGTGGTCAACTTCAACGTGTTTTTTTAGCGATGGTATTTGCGCAAGATACAGATTACATATTACTAGATGAACCTCTAAATAATCTAGATATGAAACATTGTCTAAGTACCATGCAACTTACTGAGCAATTAGTTAAAGAATATAATAAAACGATAATAATGGTTATACATGACATCAACTTTGCTGCGAACTATTCTGATATTATTATTGGAATGAAAGAAGGAAAAATTGTCTGTATAGACAAAACTGAAAACATAATAAAAGAAGATATTTTAAAAGACCTATATGATATCAACTTTAAGGTTATTCAAGATAATAATAGTCTAATCTGCAATTATTATAAACCTTAAAATCATTTTCAAATTCAAAAAATAAATAATAATTATAATTAAATCACTTTAAAATTAGATAACATGAAAAATGCTTTATTCTCGCTATTATCAATTATCTCTATTTTGGTTACAAGTTGTAATAACAATAACCCAAAAAAAACAGCAGATGTAGATACAGAACTAATAACTATTAAACATGAACTAGGAGAAACAGATGTTCCTCTACAGCCCAAAAAAGTTGTGGTATTTGATATGGGAATGCTAGAAACTTTAAAAGAATTTAATATTCCAATTGCAGGTATGCCAAAAGATTTTGTACCTACTCATCTTGAAAATTTCAGGGATGATACAAATATATTGGATGCTGGATCAGTACTTGCTCCTAATTTAGAATTAGTAAGTGCTATTCATCCTGATCTTATTATAATATCAGCATTACAAGCTAAGGATTATGACGACTTAAAGCAGATTGCACCTACTATTTACCTAGGTATTGATAACGATGATTTTAAAAATTCTGCACAAAGAAATATGGATAACTTAGGAAAAATATTTGATATAGAAGATGCTGTGGCTAAGAAATCAGAAGAAATAAACAATAAAATAGAACAAGCAGCTGATCTTATTTCGCAAAGCCCAAGCAAAATTATGATTTTATTATATAACAATGGTACTTTCAGTACTTTTGGCTCAAAATCAAGATATGGATTTGTTTATAATGACTTAAAAGCAGTACCTGTTGATGACAATAAAGACGCTTCAATACATGGCACTGTAGTATCTAGTGAATATATCAGCGAGCACAATCCTAATATATTATACGTTATTGATAGAAACCTTATCATTGATAAAAACAAGCCTAATACAAAAGAAATTGAAAACTTACTTGTGCAAAAAACAAATGCTTTTAAAAACAATCGCATTGTCTATTTAGATCCTAATGTTTGGTATCTATCAGGTGGAGGTTCATATTCTATGGAAAAAATGGTAGATGAAATCTTACAAGGTTATAAGTAAGATTCTTATTTAGAAGTTAATATACAAAAAAAGTGAGTAGAATAGATTGATCTATCCTACTCACTTTTTTGTTGTTATACTTTTAAAAACCTGTCCCTTACAAGCAAATAGTAGTTTTATTATTTAAAAAAAATAAACCAATTAAAAACATCTTATAAGGTTATGACTAAAACATGATAGTGCATTACTATAAACCCATATATAAAATAGAGAAAACATCTCATATTACTTTCTAAATACACCAAAACACAGTGTCCTGAATCAGTAAAACATAGGCTATTATTATAAAATAAGCTTTATGCTCATTAAATAATTTTGTAATTAATATTTAAGCATTTAAACCATGAACAAATATATAATTACAATTATACTAATTACAAGCCCTATTTGGCTGAAAGCACAGACATATAATAGAGATCAATTACTATCATTAGAAATGATATGGAATACAATAGATTCTCAAAATAAAAATATACAATTATCAGAGTTAGGACTAAAAGAAAGTAACCTAGAAATCTTGCTAGCAAAGGAGAACTTATTACCCGAACTTTCTTTAAAAGGGAATATTGGATTAAATACTAAAATGCCAGTATATAATAGCGGATTCCTTTCAAAACCTGATTATTATCCAGTATCTAAATATGGTTATAATTTTGGTTACCAATTTGATTTCAATATATACAATGGTGGAAAAGATAGTCGCAACATCACTATTAAAAAAGAAGAGAATACGCGTCAACAAAACAACTATAATTTACAAAGAAATAATATAAGATATGCGTCAGCAATCGCCTATTATGATTTATATAAATTTCTACAGTTCAAGGACTTTCTGTTTGCAGAAATCACATCAGAAAAAAAACAATTAGCGACAATAGAAAGTCTTTACAAAAATGGTATCGTCTTAAAAAGTGATGTATTAAGAGCTACGGTTAAGTTGTCACAATTAGAATTAAGCTATTCAGATATTGAAAGAAAAATAGATATAGCTAAGCAACGTCTCAATATTTTAATGGGAAAGAATAATGAAGAAGATATTAAAATCAGTAATGAGCAAATTATCATTCCCGACAACCTAGCGAAAGATACTAACTATATCGAATACGTAAATCTTGCACTCGAAAAGTCTCCAGAATACAAAATCATACTCAATGATATAACTATTAGTGAACTAACTATTAAACAAATAAAAGCAGATCTATCTCCTAAAGTTTCTTTGTATTCAGGCTATAATTATACCTACCCACAATCTTCTTTTTACCCTTACTCTAGAAATATATGGGGATATGGACAAACAGGAATTAAGCTATCACTTTCATTAGATAACTTTTATCGCAATAAACATAAAATAGCTAAAGCTAAAAATGAGAGTCTCCAAGAAATAAAAAGATTACAAATAAAAAAAGATGAGTTAACTGTAGATATTAAAGAGGCTCATGCACAACAAATGCAAGCTATAGAAAGTGTAAAAACTGCAGAAGAAAATATAATACAAAATACTGAAAGTGTCAGAATAATACGAAATAGTTATCTAAATCAAGAATCTATGTTAACAGATTTATTAGATGCGGAAAACATACTTTTAGAAGCAAAATTCGCATTAACATCTGCTAAAATTAATGTGTTATTAAGTCATATAAAACTTTTAGTAAAAACAGGAATTCTTTAAAATTAAAATCATGAACAACAATAAAATAGATAAAATTGTAATTATCTCTACTAAATGGTTTGGAATATTATTATTAATCGCAATCATTATATGGGGAGGTTGTTACTTTTGGAAAACTTACAAATATGAGCAAACTAATGATGCCCAAGTCGATGCTTACCTTTCTCCTATAAATGTAAAAATAGGCGGTTATATTGGAAAGCTATTTTTTAAAGATAACCAGAAAGTACATCGCGGAGACACATTAGTGCTCATAGAGCCTGAAGAGTTTAGATTAAAACAAGAGGCAGCGTTAGCAGAATTAATGAGTTCACGTTCTAAACTACCTATACTAGATGCTAATAAAGAAACTCAAGAAAAAAATATAGAAGTAATAAAAGCTCGTATCCTTGGTTCTAGAGCAAAACTAGAACAGCAACAACAAGAGTATGAGCGCTATAGAAATCTCCTTAAAGATGAATCTACAACGCAACAAAAGTTTGAAAATGTATATACTACTTTAATGATAAGTAAATCAGATTATGAAGAAACTAATGCCAGTTTAAAAGTAGCGGAATCAAAACTAGCTGATATTAAAGCTCAGCGATTAGCAATTGATGCTGAAATAAAAACAAAAGAAATATTATTAGCTAGACAAGAGCTTGATATAAAATATACTGTGATCACTGTACCATTTGATGGTCAACTAGGAAAGAAAACAGTGCAAGAAGGTCAATTAGTACAAGCTGATCAAACATTAGTTTTTTTAAAAAATGAAAGTGAAGAAAAGTGGGTTGTTGCCAACTTCAAAGAAACACAGATTGGGAATTTTAAAGTTGGACAAAAAACTATTATAGAAGTCGATGCTTTTCCACATGAGAAATTTTATGGAACCATTGAGTCTATATCTCCGACTACAGGTTCTCGTTATTCATTATTACCTCCAGATAATGCTACAGGAAACTTTGTCAAAGTGATTCAACGCGTTCCAGTAAGAATAAAACTTACTGATGACAAAGACAAATTAGCTAAACTATTGGCAGGAATGAATGCTGATGTATATATAAAAAGATAAGAAACAATGCAAATTACAACTATTCCAATATTTAAACAATGGGTACCTGAATGGCTAGCAAAAACGGTGATATATGCCGTACTTATGACTTCCCTATTCAGTTTCGCATTGTATTATAATAATCCTGAAAGTATTACAGGATATTATGGAATTGAACCAGCAGATGTGCAATACTCTGTTGTACTTATGTATGCAGCCGTTGTAGCTTATTTAGCGCTAGATTATAGAATTGTAAAATACCTAACCTCTAGACGCTACCTATTGATTGGCTTAGCTCTAAATTCTATCACTTATTTTATATGTTTCTATACCAAAGATTGGGGTATCTTTATGATCAGCCGTTTTATTCAAGGAATTGCTTGTGCCTTATTGTGTAGTATAGTGTTGAATCTAACTTTCCCAAGACTTCATTCTACACGTTCAAGAGTAATTGGTTATACAATTTTTTATACTGGTCTACAAATTTCAATTCCTATATGCGCGACTTACTGTACAATTGTACTTCACTTCTATAATTTTAATTGGCTATTTTATGGTCTGAATATACTACTCGTACCAGTTGTAATATTAGTAGTATTAACGATGAATAGTGGTGGGCGATTTCAAAAAAAGCTCCCACTCTACCAAGTAGATTGGTTTGGGTTTATTTTCTATGCTGCATTTTGTTTAATTCTTGGTTTTATATTAGTTTATGGACAACAACTAAATTGGTATGATAGTAGATTAATTACCTATTTAACTTTGCTAAATGTAATACTGCTCATCTCTTTTATAATTCGTGAAAATAGAATTAAGCGTCCACTGATAAATCTGCGCCTTTTTAAAACTAGAAATTTTATTATTGGACTATTTCTTCTTTTTGCTTTCTATGTGTTTAAGGGAACCACAGGTTTGACCTATGGGTATTTAGAAGCTGTATTAGGAATTAACCCTTTGAATATAATACCAATATGGAGCACTAATCTAGTAGGAACACTTCTTAGTTCGATAATAACTGCACGGTTTGTATTACAGGGAAAATCACTATTTAAATTAATTACAATAGGTTTCGTTATTTTAGCATTGTACTATATTTATATGCTACTTTTCGTTTCAACAGTTGGGGAAACAGCAGATTTTATCCTACCTATGTTTATTTATGGTCTAGCAACAGGAGCTTTATTTGTTCCAACTGTTCTATTTACAGCATCAACGCTGTCACCAAAGATAGCCTTTAATGCATCTTTTATAGGCATCTTTGCAAGATTTGTAGGTTTTTGTGCGAGTATTTCTATAAACAATTATACGCAATTATATACCAAAGCTGCTGTAAGAGAAAAAGTACAAGATTATATAAATACAATAAACCCTCAATTACAAGAAACTATAAATGGTATTCAGAATGCTTATATAAACTCGGGTAGTGATAGCTATACAGCAAAAACAGCAGCAAATAATTATTTTAACAACATGATTAATAGTCAAATCCTAGCACGATCAATTAGAGATTATTATGACATCATGCTTATTGGAATTGTTATTCTTATCCTTGTTCTAATCATATTACCAAGTATGAAAAACTTACTTAAAAAAAGTACATAAAAGCACATTACCCTTTTACTAGACAAAAACAGATACTAGTAAAGATTGTAGATATATTAGTTCATATCTACAATCTACAAATAAATAATAATTTATAAATCTAAAAATAATTACATTTGGCATAAGACATCATTAAACGCAAAACTTCATATGACTCCTACGGTTATCATCACCATTATTATTTTATATTTTGGAATATTAATTGCTATTTCACAATACGTTAGTCGAAAGGATAGTAGTAATGACACTTTCTTTAGCGCTAATAAAAATTCTAAATGGTACTTAGTTGCTTTCGGAATGATAGGTACTGCATTGTCAGGAGTCACTTTTATATCAGTACCTGGTGAAGTAGGCTCACCTAATGGAGAACAGTTTAAATATTTTCAATTTGTTTTAGGAAATGCAGTTGGTTTTTTACTTACCGCATCTATTTTATTGCCTTTGTATTATAGATATAATTTAGTCTCCATTTATACTTATATTGAAAAAAGATTAGGTTTTTATAGTTATAAATCAGCTGCTTTAATCTTCTTATTGAGCAGAACCATAGGATCTGCTTTTAGATTATATCTCGTTGTCATTGTGTTACAACGTTATGTCTTTGATTATTATGGAATACCTTTTTTTGCTACAGTATTAATTTCGTTACTACTGATATATGCTTATACATATAAAGGAGGTTTAAAGACCATTATTATTACAGATACTCTACAAACTTTCTTTCTAGTAGCCTCAGTGATTTTTACTATTATATTCATTTGTAATAGTTTAGATCTAGGTCCTATAGAAGCTTTTGAGACCATAAAGAACAGTAATTATTCTAAAATCTTTTTCTTCGAAGATTTTATTTCAAATCGTTATCACTTTCTTAAACAATTTATAGGAGGGATATTCGTAACGCTTGCAATGGTAGGACTTGATCAAGACCTAATGCAAAAAAACTTAAGTTGCGAAAATATAAAAGAGGCTCAAAAAAATATGTACTCTTTTACTGCTGTATTTGTATTAATAAATCTACTCTTCTTAGGTGTAGGAGCACTACTTTATATTTATGCTAATCAATATGGTATAGAAGTTCCATTAGATCACTTAACAGGTAAACCCAGAACTGACTTATTATTTCCCGAAATAGCCTTTAATTATTTAACACTAGTACCAGCAGTAATCTTTTTACTAGGATTAACAGCAGCTACTTTTGCAACGACTGATTCAGCATTAACAGCGCTAACCACTTCGTTCTGTATTGATTTTTTAAATATGGATAAGAAGAAAAATGACCCAACCAACGTTTGGAAAAGAAAAATAGTACACTTCTCATTCTCCATATTAATGTTTTTAGTCATTATTCTATTTAATGCTATTAATGATGCTTCTGTCGTAAGTATGATTTTTAAGATTGCATCTTATACCTACGGACCATTACTTGGATTATTTGCTTTTGCTATAATATTTAAACATAAAACTGTAAAAGATAAATATGTGCCATATATATGTATTGCTGCTCCATTCATAACATTATGGATAAGTAATAATTCTCAAAAATTCCTTAATGGATATGTATTCGATAATGAACTAATACTAGTTAATGGCTTTATCACAGTCATCTTACTGCTATTAATAAGCAAAAAAATAAAACTAGTAGGTAATCAAGAATAGTAAAGAACATATATATATGCGCTATATTAATATCTTTTAGAAAAATATAATTATAATGACCCTCACTAAATAAACTAAAAGAAATTCTGTGAGATTAGATATAGGTACAACAACCCTAATCGTATTTTTTTCAAAATATCACATAAAAAAAGTCTGATAAACCATTATAGGCAAGAAATAATCTTATGAATTACGCTGCTGAATTCACTCATAGATAAAAGCGTTCTTCAAATTTCTTTTATAAGATAATCTTTTAATTCATATTTGAAAACTATATGAGGTCGTCTTGACTTTAGTAAAATAAAGAGGTAATATAGAAATTTGTGTCGCTAAACAAAAAAAAACAACCTTTCCGAGCAGAACTCCACCAAGATAGTCTAGAATTAGATATAGTTTCATACTTGCCCCTTCTACAAAGAGGTTTTAAATCAAAAAGCTATCCATTATGAGGTAGTTATTGCTTTTTTATATAAACTAAAAAATCAAGATGACTTCATCATATAATCGCTTATCCGATTCATTCTAGCTGTTTTATTTTTAAAAAGCTTAATAGTTAATCATATATTATTCAATTTTCTTTTTGAATAAAAGTACCTAAAAAGATTCTTAGAACAATAAACTCTATATACGCCTATATTACTATAGAGGATATGATTTTTTCAACAATGCGTCAACAGTGCTTCAAGACTCCTTCAACAAATAGCCTTCTATATGGAGCAATCATGGCGAAGTGTTGAAGAAGTGTTAAAGGATTTAGCTCTAAGGCTTATGAATACTAGCTTTATCAAGCCCTCCGATTTTAGCCAAATAGATTATTTTCAACTTAAAATACTGTAATTTAACTAGATACATTTTTAAGGATTTAAAAAAAGTGAGGTGTTTTTTTATTTTGTGCAGATAGTTAAAATGTTTACAGTAAACCTCATAACCTATTGATACATAAAGATAATATGCGATATCAAAATCTATTTAGTAGCCATTACTAA
>NZ_BAEX01000030.1 GCF_000246945.1 Myroides injenensis M09-0166 | reverse complement strand
TTTTGCAAGGCATTAAGTTGCCGGTGTAGCTCAGCTGGCTAGAGCAGCTGATTTGTAATCAGCAGGTCGTGGGTTCGAGTCCCTCCATCGGCTCAGAAAGCTTCCTCATAAGGAAGCTTTTTTTGTTTCTATTCCTTTTTCTTTCTTAAAAAAACAGTACTTAAATTAATTAATATCATTTTCTTTCTTAAATTTATAGATTGATCTGTATAATTTATAATTAAGGATATTCTTTGGTATGCTTCTTTTTCCAGATATAGAGTGGTTTATTTATGTAGAAATAGTTTATTTTATTATTGCTATTCTTGTGGCTATTCGCATTATATATGATACAGATTCCATTTCTAAAACTTTAGCCTATCTTTTACTTGTATTCTTTGTTCCTATTATTGGAATATTTTTTTATTTCTCTTTTGGTATTAATTACAGAAGAAGAAAGATGTATTCTAAAAAATTAAAAGTAAACGATGATTATAATGAGCGTTTGATGAATAGGATGCGTGAGATGCATCTTGATTACAAGCAAAAAGGAAATGCCATTATAGAAAAAAATCGTTCGTTTATTAATATGCTCTCTAATAAATTTATGGGGGAGGGACCATTGTTAGTAGATAATAATGTAGAAATATTAGTAAATGGTGAAAGCTTTTTTCCTAGATTATTAGAAGATTTAAAGAATGCTAAACATCATATTCATATTGAATATTATATTTTTGAGAATAATGAGATAGGACATGAAATAGAAGATATTTTAATACAGAAAGCAAAAGAGGGGGTAGAAGTTCGATTTATTTATGATGATTTTGGTTCTCGCTCAATAAGAAAAAATATTGTACGCAATTTACGTGCGAATGGAGTAGAGGCTTTTGCGTTTAATAAGATCATCTGGCTTGCATTAGCGAATAGATTGAATTATCGCAATCACAGAAAGATTGTTGTGATAGATGGGACTATCGGTTATACGGGAGGAATTAATATATCAGATCGTTATGACAATAGGAAGAAAGAATCTAATGAGTTTTTTTGGAGAGATACACAAGTACGTATTGAAGGTACTGGTACTTATGGCTTACAATACATCTTTTTAGCAGATTGGAATTTTTGTAGTAAACAAGCTATCTCTTTTAACAAAGAATACTTTCCTAAGTTTGATAATAAATCTACTGGTAAAATCCCTTTACAGGTGATTTCATCAGGCCCAGACTCTGATGTTCCTTCTATACTTTATAGTGTATTAAAAGCGATTAATACAGCTAAGGATGAGATATTAATAACCACTCCTTATTATATTCCAGACGAGTCATTACAGTTAGCAATTAAAATGGCAGCTTTAAGTGGAAAGAAAGTAAAGATGATATTACCTGGAATTACAGATTCGCTGATTGTTAAGTTAGCTTCGGAATCTTATTTTCAAGAATTATTAGAATTTGGAGTAGAAATCTATTTGTACAAAAAAGGTTTTATTCACGCTAAAACTTTTGTGACAGATATGGGAATTACTTCAATAGGTACTTGTAATTTAGATCATCGTAGTTTTGATTTGAATTTTGAAGTCAACGTTATCCTTTTCGATGAAGATATTGCAGATAAAATGAGAAAAGTATTTTATGATGATTGTAAAGACTCTGTGAAATTAGAATTATCTCATTGGAATAAGAGAACAAAATGGCATCGACTTAAAAATAGTTTTATTAGATTATTCTCACCTTTGTTATAATCTATTCTTTTTTTATGGCAATCTTTTTGATGTGTTTTTAGATGCTATTTTTGTTGTAGTTTATTGAGAATACTGATATATTAAGTTAGTTCCAATTCATTTTGAAAACGATATAAGATATGAATTTGCATTTGACATTTAATAAATATATAACTCATCAACATCCTTTTGAAAATGATTATGAAGGAAAAGTAGTAACTACATTGATTGAGTCGAGAAGTAATAAGCAGGAGGTAACTAAGACAATATTATATGTTCATGGTTTTTCGGATTATTTTTTTCAAACGCATATTATGGACTATTTTACTCAGCATAATATAAATTTCTTTGCAGTTGATTTACGCAAGTGTGGTAGATCTTTGTTGCCGCATCAACATCCTAATTATTGTAAATCTTTTAGAGAGTATTTTCCTGATTTAGATTATGCTATAGAGTTTATATATAAAGAAAACCCCAATACTCAACTATTTTTATTAGGACATAGTACTGGTGGTCTTTTAGTAACCTATTATGCTAAGTTTGGTTTGCATAGAAAAAAAGTAGATGGAGTGGTATTGAATTCTCCTTTTTTAGATTTTAATATTCCTTTTTATAAAAAGCCTTTTATAGGCATGATGGCAAAAAATAAGTACCAAAAGGATGATTTTGCTTCTATTGAAGGACTGTCAGATATCTACGGAAGGTCATTACATAAAGATTTTGAGGGAGAGTGGGAGTTTAATAAAGATCTAAAGCCTATTTTACCTTTTTCGGCCTATTGTGCTTGGATACTAGCTGTATTGCATGTACAAAGTATTATACAAGAAGAACCTAATATGGGAGATTTACCAATTTTATTAATGCATAGTGATGTATCGGGTAATCCTAATAAAACTACTTCCCTTACAGCTATGTCTGATGTTGTTTTGAATGTAAAAGACATGACGCGAGTTGGAAAAAAGTTGAGTAATAATGTAAAAGAAGTCATCATTAATAAAGGGCTTCATGATTTATTTCTTTCTAAAAAAGAAATTAGGGATAAAGCATTAAAGAAAGTTGTGGATTTTATTTATAGCGTATAGTACTATGTGTATATAGATGAAGAATATAAAGGCAATAAAAGTAAAAAGCTATTATCCATTACAGATAATAGCTTTTAATAAAGTAATAATTGAATTTATAGAGTAATAACTTAGAATAGTCCTCCTGAGCCACCACTTTGTTTAGTATTGTCTTCTCTGTATTTTCTTTGCATAGCACGGCTCTTTCCTCCTCCAAATACATAATTAATTCCTATATAAACAGAACGGCTTTCCCATGTGAAATATGAAGATTGTTTATATGGATAAATAGCATCTTGTCTATATCTCATATTGTTGAAAATATCACTCATGCGTACACTCGCTGTAAGTTTGTTATCTAAGAAAGAATATCTAGCCCCAGCATCTAGTTTATACATATCTTTTGTTCTCCCCATCAAATCATCACTAGCAGAGCTATAGAATCCAAATATGTTAAAACGCAGTTTTTTTGTTGCTTTGAAATTGCTACTTAACCTTGCATTAAATGAATTAGCAGTTATATTTCTATCAAGAATTGTAAATTCATTTGTGTCATAATTTAGTGAGGTTACAATTCCTTTTTCTTGAATACTTGAAAAATCAATAGCTGGTTGAAGATCCCACCAAGGTGTTAGCTTTAAATTAGCAGATAGCTCAAATCCATAAGCATTGTTTGAATCAAAATTCTCATAAGTGATTAAGATAGCATTTGGGTTTTCACTATTAGGATCATTTTTAGTTATTTGATTAATCTCTTTATTGATGTTACGGTAATAAACACCTCCAGTAATGCTACTTCCTTTATCAAAAACTCTAGTATAATTTAATTCTACTGAATTTGTAAACTGTGGTTTCAGATTAGGATTTCCCATTTGAGTAGCTGTAGGTGTAGAGAACTGTCTTATTGGTCTTGTTTGCCATATACCAGGTCTATCTACGCGACGGCTATAACTAAATTGTAGCATATCTTTCTCAGTAATATCATATCCTAAGAAAACAGAAGGGTATAATGTTACGTAATCATCGCTAAAGTCCTTTTTACCATTTAGTTTTGATTCAACCTTATAGCTTTCTAGTCTTGTACCTAATTGGTAACTAAACTTGTCGAACTTTTGTCCAAATGTTACATAAGCAGAAAAAATATCAGTATCATAATCATAATTAGTAAGCCTTTGGTTGACTGGAAGTAAAGGGTTTTTAGAATCAGAGTAATTTTCGGTTCTTGAAATACGTGCTTCAGCTCCAATTTCTAATTTTGTCTTTTCATTCAATGGATTAACATAATCCACGTTTACTGTCGTTAAAGAACCTGTTGATTCAGTAAAATCCTTATATATTTCTAATGGTTTAGTTCCAGTTATTGTGTTATAATTACCGTCTGTCGTAGATTTGTTATCATTGTAATTAACTTCTATATCTAAATTATGTCCGCTATCATTAAACAAATGTTTATAAGCTAGATTATACGTGCTATTTCGGTTCTTAGCATCATAGATACTATTTTGTAAAATGTTGTCAAATTGACCTAAAGGGTAATTAACTTTAGCCTCTAAATCTGAGTCCATTAAACCAATATTTTGATTAGTATAAAATGAAAGTGTGTTATTGTCATTGATATAGTAATCTAAGCCTAGTTTATATAAATAGTTGTTTGCTTTAGATTTAATATCAAACGCTTGTGTCGATTGTTGATCATGTCTATGTACATCACCTTCATTACTATATTTTCCATAACTTGTACTTCCTGTACCAAAGAAGTTAAGTTTACCTTTTCTGTAGTTTAGATTTGCAGAGTTGTTATTCTTGAAGTTTTTAGCAAAAGTATATCCAGTATCTAACGAACCATTAAATCCATCTGCTGAGTTTTTATGTAATACAATATTAATAATACCAGACATACCTTCTGGATTATATTTAGCACTAGGATTTGTAATTAATTCAATCTTTTTAATTGAAGTAGATGGAATTTGTTTGAGTAGTTGATCTGCAGCGATATTAGTAGGTCTCCCATCTATTAAAACTCTTACATTAGAGTTTCCTCTTAATGAAATCTTCCCATCTTGGTCAACATTTACAGACGGAATATTATTCATTATTTCTGACGCAGTAGCCCCTACAGTCGTAAGGTCTTTACCTACATTAATTACTTTTCTATCTATTTTTTGCTCTATTGTAGATTGTTCAGCAATAATATTTACTCCTTCTAAAGTTGTCGCTTCTGGATCTAAATATATATTGTTTAAATCTAATAAATTGCTATTTAATTCAATAGGGTTAGAATAGGTTGTATAGCCTATGAATTGTACTTCGAGAGTATATTTTTTTTGAGGAATTGTAATTTCAAATTTACCATTGTCATCAGACATTATCCCTGTTACAATTGTTTCTCCTTCTTTTATTGCAATTGTTGCATAAGGTATAGCTTGATTAGATATCTTATCAAGTACAGTTCCAGTCACTTTCCCATTTGGTTGTGCAAAGGAGGAACATAAAACAATTAAGAATAATATAGCACTTAATTTAAGTTTCATAAAGTTAGTTTATTTATTGTTAGTTTTATTTTTTTAATTTAGGCCTTTATCTAATAGTCACAGATTAGAACAAATTGTTACACATCTAATAATTAAAAAAATGTTATAATTAGTATTTTAATTATTAAGTAACTGATTGTTAGTTGTTTGATTTTTTAAATAAAAAATAAAAAAAATGAGATATACTGTTTTTTGTGGTTCAAGTTCTGGATCAAAAACATCATTTAAAACATCAGCTTATGAATTGGGAAGAGAATTGGCAAGTTCAAAAATAGGGATTGTTTATGGCGGAGCTAAAGTTGGTTTAATGGGAGCTGTTGCAGATGGTGCATTAGAAAATGGTGGAGAAGTAATAGGAGTATTACCTATTTTTTTGCAAGAGGTAGAATTAGGGCATCCCAATCTATCAGAACTTTATATTGTAAAAACCATGCATGAGAGAAAAGCTAAAATGGGTGAATTATCAGACGGTATTATAGCACTGCCAGGTGGTTATGGGACATTAGAAGAATTCTTTGAAATGTTGACATGGGCACAATTAGGATTGCATAAGAAGCCTGTTGCTCTTTTAAATGTAGAAGGTTTTTATAATCCTCTTTTAAAAATGATAGATGAAATGGTTATGAGTGGTTTTCTGAAGTCAGAGAATCGCGATATGATTGTTGTCGCTGATAATGTCAATGAATTGTTTGTTAAGATGTCAAACTATGAAGCACCTAAAGTAGGGAAGTGGTTAGATAAAAAAGAACTGTAAAATAGTAAGATGAAAAGAGCTTGTATAATTGAGAATTTTGAACAAAAGGGAGTGGTATTAGATGATAATTCAAAAGAAATTATCAATACTACTTTTAAAACAAAATTAGTTTCAAAGAGGGAATATATATTGACTCCCGGAGAGATTTGTCAATTTGAAGCTTTCGTGGTGCAAGGTTGTTTTAAAGTATATTGTCTTGATGAAAAAGGACAAGAACATATTGTTCATTTCTCTATTGAAGATTGGTGGTTAGCAGATTTAGAAAGCTATAATTATAACAAACCTTCAAAGTTGTATATCCAAGCTTTGGAAGATAGTGAGATATTGATAATTTCAAAATCAGATAAAGAAGCTTTATATGATAAAATTCCTGAATTAGAAAGAATATATAGACGCATGACGCAACAGGAGTGTATTGCTCTGCAAAGGCGTATTGTAAATAAGCTTTCAATGAACGCTACAGCCGAATATGAAGACTTTTGTAGTCGTTATCCTGAATTAATAAAGCGACTTTCTAATATACAGATTGCTGCTTATTTAGGAATATCACAAGAATTTTTAAGTAAGATTCGCAGTAAAAAGAATAGTATTTCTTGAAGTAGTTCAATTTTTTATAGTTGATGAGATTATACTTTTGTATAAAAATCAGAAAGATGAAAAAAGTATTATTACTATTAACTTTAATGTTAGGAATAACGTTAGTAAGTTGTCAAACTAAACAAACGAAAGAGGAAACTTCATTAACAGAAGTGAAAAGTGATTCTGTTGCTAAAGAAGCAGAAACAAAGTATTTATTAATAGGTCGTAAGGGGGAGATACAATTCCCTGAAATGAAAGCAACTATTGAATATACAAGTGAAACTTCTTTACATTGGAGTACGGTAGGAAAAGATGGTAAAATAAATGAAGGGGATGAAAAGCTAAGTTACAAACGATTAAGTGATGAACTATATTTTTTGAACTGGATAGAACAAGATGGATTTACTGTCAATCAAGTTATTAATACTAAAACTGGTGAAGTAACTGCTTTTTGGTCTTATAATGATGAAAATGGTCAACGTGCTAGTAGTTTTGTAACAGGTACATTTAAATATGTTGATTAATTAAGGTGTTTTTAAGTATTTATTATAATATAAGAATCTCGCTTAGGCGAGATTTTTTCGTATTTTAGAGTCTTGTAAACACGATATAATGGAAAAACAAAATAATAATATAGCAATTCTTGTCGATGGCGATAATGCTCAGGCGAAATTACTTGAAAAAATATTAGAAGAAGTCTCTAAATATGGTAAAGTTACTATACGTAGAATTTATGGTGATTGGACAACTCCACAAATGAATAGTTGGAAAGAATTATTAAATGATTTGTCATTTACCCCAATACAAAAGTTTAGTTATACTACTGGTAAAAATTCAACTGATAGTTCTTTAATTATTGATGCGATGGACATCTTGCATAATAAGTCAGTGGATGGTTTTTGTATAGTTTCGAGTGATAGTGATTATACTGGTTTAGCAAAGCGAATTAGAGAAGAGGGTATTTTCGTAATGGGAGTTGGAGAGAAAAAGACACCTAATGCATTCGTACAATCTTGTGAAATCTTTACTTATTGTGAAACTTTGATGCCTAAGGATTTAGAAAAGGATAAAGAAATAAACGGGACAAGTCGCAAATCAAAAGGTGTAGATGATGATGATGATAAAACTCTAACTAAAAAAGAGTATAAATTAATCGATAGAGCTTTTGATATGTCAGTGGATGAAGAAGTAGAAGCTTATATTGCTACGGTAGGACAAAACTTACGTAAGTTAAATCCTAGTTTTGATGCCCGTGATTATGGGTTTAGAAATCTGACAGAGTTGTTTAAAAACTTAAAAACTTATGAGGTAATTAATAATAACGTAAAAGGATTAAATCACCCATTAGTAAAAAAGAAATAATAAGGATAAAAGGACTTTTAGAAATAAAACGTCCTTTTATATTTTTTCAAATGTGTATAGACAAATACTATGACAATAATTGAATTAAAAGGCATTCGCAAGCAATTTGAATATTATCGAATGCTAGCAGATAAGACGATATTACTTTTATCTCAGGATGAATTAAATTCCAGAGTAAATGAGGAGAGCAATTCTATAGCAGTTATTATGCGACACATAACAGGTAATCTTCTATCGAGGTTTATTGATTTTTTTACAACTGATGGTGAGAAAGAGTGGAGAAAAAGAGATGATGAATTTGAATACAAGCACTATGATAGACATGAACTAATCTCAAATTGGGATATAGCATGGAATGTTTTATTTACTGCTATTGATAGTATTGATGAAACTAATATAGATAGCGTCGTAAAAATAAGAAATCAAGATCATACTGTGGCTGAAGCTCTTTATAGACAACTAGCACATTATCCTTATCACATTGGACAGATTGTATTTATTGGTAAAATGATTAAGGATAAAGATTGGAAATCACTGTCTATACCAAAGAATCAATCAAGTGAATATAATTTGGGTAAATTCAATAATCCTAATTCAGAATCTCATTTTACCGATAATTATTTAAACAAATAGAACTTAATTTTTATACTTAATAATTTTTGGAGGATTAAACAGTAGTTAAATCGTATATAAATTTAATATATTTGTTCTTGTACGATTAACTAAATTATTATGAGATTAAACACAATTGCTTGTATAACATTAGCTTCCGCAATGTTTCTTTCTTGTGGAAAGGACAAAGACAACAAAACAACAGACAAAACAGTGACTGAAGTAGAAAACTTTGAATTCAGTGTTGACAAATTTGGAGACATTGAAGTATTAAGATATCAAATTCCTGGATGGAATGACTTGACTTTAAAGGAGAAAAAATTAGTTTATTATTTAAGTCAAGCAGGTTATGTAGGACGTGATATAATGTGGGATCAAAACTACAAACACAATCTAAAAATACGTAAAGCACTTGAGAATATTTATGTAAACTATCAAGGAGATAAAGAATCACAAGAGTGGCAAGACTTTGTTGTTTATTTAAAAAGAGTATGGTTCTCAAATGGTATTCATCATCATTATTCAAATGATAAAATTAAACCAGCTTTCTCTAAAGCTTACTTTGATACTTTACTAAAAGAAACAAATACTACATTAGCTGCTAATGTAGCAGACATTTTATTTAATGATGTAGATAATAAAAAAGTTAACCTAGATGCTTCTAAGGATTTAGTAATTGGCTCGGCAGTTAACTTTTATGGAGATGGAGTTACAGCAAAAGAAGCAGAAGATTTTTATGCTAATATGACTAGTCCTGATCCACATCGTCCATTATCAATTGGATTAAATTCTAAACTTGTAAAAGAGAATGGAAAACTTGTTGAGAAAGTTTGGAAAAGTGGAGGGATGTATGGTGCTGCAATTGATCAAATTATATTTTGGTTAGAGAAAGCCAAAACTGTAGCTGAAAATCAAAAGCAAGCAGATGCAATCCAACTGCTAATTAAGTTTTACCAAACTGGTGATTTAAAATCATGGGATGATTATAATGTTGCTTGGGTTGAAGCAACTGAAGGGAACATTGATTATAACAATGGATTTATCGAAGTATATAACGATCCATTAGGACATAAAGGTTCTTTTGAAAGCGTTGTACAGATAAAAGATTTTGATATGTCTAAGAAGATGGAGGTATTATCTAAAGAAGCACAATGGTTTGAAGATAATTCTCCATTAATGGAAGAACACAAAAAGAAAAACGTAACAGGAGTTACTTATAAAACGGTTATTGTTGCTTCAGAAGCAGGTGATGCTTCTCCGAGTACTCCAATTGGGGTAAACTTGCCAAATGCTGATTGGATTAGAGCAGAACACGGTTCTAAGTCAATTTCATTAGGAAATATAATCGATTCTTATAATCATGCTAGTGGATCAGATCGTCTAAAAGAATTCGTTCACGATGAAGAAGAGTTTCAATTAGAGGAAAAATATGGAGAGCTTGCTGATAAATTGCACACTGCTTTACATGAAGTTATTGGACATGCTTCTGGACAAATAAATAAAGGAGTAGGACAACCACAAGTTACTTTAAAAAGTTATGCCTCTACTTTAGAAGAAGGACGTGCAGACTTAGTAGGTTTATTTTATCTATATAATCCAAAATTGCAAGAATTAGGACTTGTAGATGATTGGAAAGCTGTTGGTAAAGCTGCCTATGACGGATATATCAGAAATGGTTTGATGATGCAACTTGTGCGTTTAGAGCCTGGAACTGATATTGAAGAAGCTCACATGAGAAACCGCCAATGGGTAAGTGCTTGGGTATTTGAAAAAGGTAAAAAAGATAACGTAATAGAAAAAGTAGTGCGTGATGGTAAAACATATTTTAATATTACTGACTATGATAAGTTACATGATCTATTTGGGCAATTACTTAAAGAAACTCAACGCATTAAATCAGAAGGTGATTTTGAAGCTGCAAAAGCATTAGTGGAAACTTATGGAGTGAAAGTAGATCAAGCTATACACAAAGAAGTTTTAGAGCGTAATTCTAAATTTGATTCTGCACCATATAGAGGTTTTGTAAACCCATATATTGTGCCAATCACAGATGATAAAGGAGAAATTACTGATTTCGAAATTAAACAACCTAAAACATTTGAAGAACAAATGTTATACTATGCTAAAGAATATAGTTTCTTACCTGAAGAAAATTAATCATCAATTGAGAGAATAGATATAAAGAAGCCAACCTTTTAGGTTGGCTTCTTTTTTTATTACTTTGTTTTCTTTTTGTAGTAAGGTTATTTTAAAAGGTTATCAACTTTTAAAAATTCACTGGGACGTTTACCTATTAGTTTCATAAATACGTTACTATACGATTGCACGCTGTTATATCCTACTTGATAAGCTACTTCATTTACAGTTAAGTTCCCTTCACTCAAGAGCTCTATTGATTTAATAATCTTTACCATTTGTAAGTATTTAGCAAGGGTGATCCCTGTCTCTTTTTTAAATAATCGTTCTAATGTGCGGGTACTTAATAAGTGATCTTTAGCTACCTCACTAATTACGATAGAATTATTGTAATGATTATCAATGTATTTAGTGATTTGTAACAGTTTAGGATGTGTAGGAATAGGGATTTTAATAGGTATAGCATTTTGAGTAAAAGAGGGTAATTCTGACAATATTGCATCTAAAAATATCGCTTCACTAGGATTGTATGCTTCTACTAACGACCATTTTTCAGAATATAATATCATCTGTTTTAATACTTCTGGCGCTGAAAAGATATGTAACTCTTTATAGTAAGGATCAGTGGACTCTATATCAAAATATAAAGTACGCAGAGAAATAAGTTCTGATGAGGTATTCGTCTTATGAGGCATATTAGACGGAATCCATGCAATATGATTTTGTGGTAATAGAAAATGGTTGTTTTCAGTATGCAAGTACTGATAGCCACTCTCTACATACATTAATTGTGCCTTGTAATGATAATGATACTCATCTTCATGTTTCCAGGATTTATCATGAAATACAAAAGCTTTCTTCTTAATACTATTGACTAGTTCTAAAGGTTGCATATTGTCGCTTTATGATTGATTTATGGCAAATTTAATTAAAAAATACAATTTATCTTTGTGCCTTAATAACAAACAATAATATGAAAAGTCAAGAAATGGAGAATATTGAACAAGTATCTAAGCTAAAAAAACTCTTGATGTTCTTGGGAATTATATTTGTAGCATCTAATCTTAGAGCTCCATTAACATCAGTAGGGCCTGTAATCGCTGAAATTACTAAATCATTAGAACTGTCAAATACGACAGCAGGTTTAATCACTACAATTCCATTAATGGCATTTGCCTTTTTATCTGGTATTGTTCCTCGTTTTTCACGTAAATACGGAATGGAAATTATCTTATTAATTTCTTTAATTATTTTGACAGTAGGGTTAGTGATAAGACCATTAGGCAGTATTGCTAGTTTATTTATAGGAGCGGCTTTAGTAGGAACAGCAATTACTGTTGGGAATGTTTTAATGCCTGCATATATCAAGAATAACTTCCCAAATAAAGTAGGAACTATGATGGGAATCTATTCAGTAGCGATGAACCTTACTGCAGCTTTAGCAGCAGGATTTAGTATTAGTTTAGGTCATATTACTGATCTTGGATGGAGAGGTTCTATTGGAATTTGGGTAGTATTGAGTATTACTACTATTGTAATTTGGATTCCTCAAGTAAAGAAAAAAAGAATTGATACCGTCAAAGGTGATTTTGCAATAGATGAGAATAAAGTTAATTTGTATAAATCTGGATTAGCCTGGGCAGTTACTGTTTTTATGGGCGTACAGTCTTTACTGTTTTACTGTTTAGCTGCGTGGTTACCAAAAATTGTACAAACATGGGGAGTATCTGAGATAGAATCTGGATGGATATTATCTTATGTACAATTTGCTCAGTTGCCTATGACTTTTATAGGTGCTATTATTGCTAGTAAAATGAATAATCAGAAGTTTTTAGCAGCATTATCGGGGATACTATTTACAGTTGGTATTGTAGGTGTAATGGTGTTTAAAACAGAATATTTAGTACTATGGTGTGTGTTGATTGGTGCGGCTAGTGGACTAGCATTTAGTTTATCAATGTTATTTTTTGTTTTAAGAACAAAGAATGCTGTAGTAGCAGCTGATCTTTCTGGAATGGCACAATCTTTTGGTTATATGATTGCTGCCGTTGGTCCTCCATTATTTGGTGGGCTATATGATATGTCGCAATCGTGGACTACTTCTTTAGGTTTCTTAGTTGTAATGTCATTAACATTGGTAGTGTCAGGTATTATTGCAGGTAAGGATACGTGGGTGAAGTAGTTTATGAGAAAAAACGATTATATATCCATATCAATCCACTTACAACAATAGACACAATAATCATTGATGTAATTGGCATAAAAAAAGAAAAGCCTGGGCGTTCTATACGAATATCTCCAGGCAGTTTGCCAAACCAATTAAGGTTAAAAGAGGTAAACTGGATTAATAATCCTACTAGTATTACGATAATCCCTATATAGATAATTGTTTTTCCCATAGTTCTGTAAAGTTAATAATTTTTTGAAGTGTGAAGACTGTATTAAATAATAAGGATTTCTTTTCTATTAGTCTTATATTTGATTAAGAAGCTTTTTAACAAAGGCAATTATTAATAAAAATAAAAGAATATGAAAGTTGAAATATGGTCAGATGTAATGTGTCCTTTTTGTTTTGTTGGTAAAAAACATTTTGAGAATGCATTAGAACAATTACCTTTTAAAGATAAGATAGAAGTAGAGTGGAAGAGTTTTCAACTTGACCCTACTTTGCCTGCAGATGGAGCTTCTATTACTACAAAAGAGTATTTAGTCAACCGAAAAGGAATGCCAGAAGAGCAAATAGAAGGAATGTTTAAGCACTTAGAGCAAGCAGGCGAAGCCGTAGGAATTGCATTTAATCAAGATATTTCTATCCCTGTTAATACTTTTAGAGCGCATCGATTAATTCATTTTGCACAGTTAGCTGGTAAAGGAAATGAAATAGAAGAAGCTCTTTTTTTAGCACATTTTACTGATGGAAAGAATATCGGAGATATTGAAGTTTTAAGTGAAATAGGTGAGAGTGTAGGATTGAATAAAGAGGAAGTAAAAGCATTTTTACAATCAGAAGCGCAAACAGATGAGGTTAAAAGTGATATTCAAGAAGCACAAACCTTAGGTATCTCAGGAGTACCATTCTTTGTATTAGATAGAAAATACGGTATTTCTGGTGCTCAGCCAGTAGAAGCTTTTACAGAAGCACTTACACAAGCCTATCAAGAAAGTCAACCTAAATTTGAAATGAAGGGGGATAAAGAAGCAGGTAGTTGTGGAACAGATGGTTGTGAGATATAAAAAAATATTAATAAAACCTATAGAGAGGATAGTATGAATATACTATCCTCTTTTTTGTATATCGTCATTATACATTTCAATAATTAAGGTTATTGTCTGACTAAAAATCGACAGTATAAATATCAAATTTTATATGTCAGCTATCTCTAAGAGTCCTAATATATTAGGTAATAGTTAAAAGTGTAGAGGTAATCTATAGCTTAAAGAATCTAGGGGAACAAACGGTTTATTGTATCTTTGTTACAGATTACAAAACGCTTGACGAATGGCATTGAAAATATTACATACTGCAGATTGGCACTTAGGAAAACGCTTAGACAACTTTAGTCGTATAGAAGAACAAAAAGAGGTCTTAAACGAAATATGTGAAATCGCTGAGAGAGAAAATGTTGACCTAGTTTTATTAGCTGGAGATTTATTTGACACATTTAATCCTCCAATTGATGCAGTAGAATTGTTTTATAAAACGTTAAAGCGATTAGCTAATAATGGAGAACGTCCAGTAATTGCTATCGCTGGTAATCACGACAGCCCAGAACGCATTGACGCACCTGATCCATTGGCTAGAGAGTGTGGAATTATTTTCGTAGGATTGCCAAATGCTGAGGTTGCTCCAATCAAAATAGATAATCATTTTGAGATAATAAATACTGATAAAGGATTTATTGAAATTAAATTAGAGAAGTATAAACATCCTATTCGCATTATTCATACTCCCTATGCTAATGAAGTTCGACTTCGTAAAGCATTGAATGATGAAGATAAGAACAGTGCTCTCAATCAAGTTTTAAAAGATTTTTGGCAAGAAATAGCTGATAAGTATTGTGATGAAAAAGGGATAAATCTATTGATATCTCACCTATATATGATGAATAGAAATGGTGAAATCTTAGAAGAACCTGATGGAGAAAAACCTCTTAAAATAGGAAATGCAGATTTAATTTATAGCGACATTATACCTGGAGTAGTTCAGTATACAGCATTAGGACATTTGCACCGCTCACATCAAATTGGTGAAGAGGATAGACCGGTGGTTTATTCTGGTAGCCCGTTAAGCTATAGTTTTGCTGAAGCTGGTCAAGAAAAATATGTAATGCTTTTAGATGCAAATCCAAAGAAAGCAATTACGTATGAAAAGATTCCCTTGACTAAAGGGCGTACATTATCTCGCAAAAAATTTGATGATGTTGACAAAGCGATTGAATGGCTACAAGACAACCCTTATCACTTGGTAGAATTAACTTTGATAAGTGATACATTTCTAAAAGCAGATGATATTAAGAGGTTATATGCTTCACATGATGGCATTATAACAATTATACCGCAAATTACTTTAAGTAATAATGAAGGTGGGGTAGAAGCTAATCAAGTTAATCTGGAACAAGATATGAAGGATTTGTTTAAAGATTATTTTAAACAGCGCTACAATGGACAGGAGCCAAATGATGATATTATGGATTTGTTTAAAGAAATAATGAATTAAAGATGATTCCAATTAAATTAACTATCGATGGGTTATACTCCTATCAAGAAAAACAGACAATTGATTTTACAAGTCTAATTGAAGCTGGTCTATTTGGAATTTTTGGAAAAGTAGGTTCAGGAAAGTCTTCTATTTTAGAAGCTATTTCTTTTGGATTATATGGCGAAAGCGAACGATTAAATGCTCGTGATAATAGAGCATATAATATGATGAATTTAAAATCTAATCGTTCTACGATTGATTTTGAATTCTATAATTTTCAAGATAAGAAATATAGAATATATCGCGAGTTTAAAAGGAACTCAAAGAAATTTGAAGATGTTAAGCGCGGTGATGCTATTCTATATGAATGGAAAGAGGAAGAATGGATCCCGTTGCCAGAATTAAATATTGAAGAAATAGTAGGATTAAGCTATGAAAACTTTAAACGTACTATTATTATTCCGCAAGGAAAGTTTAAAGAGTTTATAGAGCTGAAAGGTGCTGAACGCACCAGAATGATGCAAGATATCTTTGGATTAGATCGTTTTGATTTAGCTAATAAGACGAAAGCAATCTATGGCAAGGATAAAGAGAGTTTGAATCTGTTGCAAGGACAATTAAAGAGTTATGCACAGGTGTCTAAAGAGGAGATTGGCCTAAAGAAAGAAGGGCATCAAAAGCATAAGGAAAAGTTAGCTACCCTTTCTTCGGAATTCAAAAAGGAAAATGAAGCCTACCAACAGCAAAAGGTGGTGAAGGATGATTTTGAACTTCTTGTTGTAAAAAAGGCAGAACTCCTTCAGCTTCAAGAGAAAATACCTCAGATACAAAAACAGAAGAAGGAAATAGAGCAGTATCAACAGATAGATAAAGCTTTTACATCTTTATTAAATGAGCAAGAGACAACACATAAAAAACGTATTCAAAAAGAAGAACAGTTTAACAAGATAAATAATGATGTTGTTATTCTTAAAGAACAATTTGAAAAAACAGCTAAGGAATTAAAAGTTGCAGAAGAGCATTATGCGGGACTTGAACATCTCAAAGCAGAACGTTATGAATTAGATTTAATAAAGGCGATTAAAGGTGCTACTGAGAAGAGAGAAGTCTTAAATGAACAATACCAAAAAGGGAATGATTTTGTAGTACATGCTGAAAAAGCATTAATTGATAGCAAAGAACATCTCTTACATAAAGAACAAGAATTAGAAAAAGCAAAGAGTAGTCGCATAGATTCTAATTTAATAATGGCTATAGGAGAATGGTTTAATCATTATAATTTTTTTCAAAAAGGAATAGAAGAAATAGTAAATCGCATTAAGCTTATAAAAGGTGATATTGGAGTAATTGACGATGAAATTAAGCAGTTAAAGTTAAAGGACATAACTCAATGGGAAAGAGAAATTGAAAACTTTAGACTAAAATTTGATAAGGAACAGTCTGCAATAGAGACAGCATTACGTCATTTAAATGTATCTCAGCAGTTGACACAATATGCAAATGATTTGCATCAAGGTCAACCTTGCCCATTGTGTGGTGCAATAGATCACCCTCATTTATTGCAAGGTAATGATGTTTCCACAGCTATTAAAACCAATGAGTTATTACTAGAAAAAGTAAAAGATAAGCAGGCTCGCTTGATACAATACGAACGCAAAGCAGCAGCGTTATTTGATAAACGTCATTTACTTTTTACACAGCTTAAAGAAGAACAAGAAAAAGAACAAACTATTCAAATACAAGTAGAGCAACATCAGCAGCAATTTGTTTGGAATATAATTGAGAAAGGCAATTATAAACAATTTGAGAAGCTTAAGAAAATGGCGGAATCTATTGCTCAGCATATCGAGTTTCTAGAAAAAGAGTTTTCTATATTAACTAAATCTGTTGAGAAAAATAGAAACAATCTTGAATTAGCTAAGAATAAATTAAGTAGTATTGAACTAGAAAAAACAAAATTAGAAAGTGAGATATTATCTAAAAGTGCACAAATAATACGTTTGCAAATTGAAACTTATGTCAACTTAGATGTAGATTCATTGGTTCAGCAGATAAAGCATAGAGATGAAAATATAGCTTATATAGAGAAACGTTTTAAAGATTTATCTACTGAATACCAAAAGTTGTCACCAGCTTTAGCGGCTTTACAAGCTGAGCAAAAGACATTGCAAGAAACTATTATAGAGTTAAAAGCACTATTGGAACGCATATCATTGGATATCGATGGTCTAATACAGCAGTTTCAATTATCATCTTTAGATGAGGTTCGCGCTATATTATCAAAAAATATAAATGTTTCAGAGTTAAACAGTGAAATTCAAGCTTTCGAAGTCCAATTAGAAGTTGTCCGCAATCAAGTTGAAACACTAGAAAAGAAACTAGATAAAGTATCTTTTGATACAGATCAATTTGCAAAGCAAGAAGTTATAGTACTTGAATTAGAGAAGCAAGTTAAAGAAATCTCTGAATTAGTGGCAAGATTAGCAGGAGAAATAGAACGTCTTGAAAAAGATTATGCGACAAAACAGGCTTTGGAAAAAGAGTTAGAAAAAGTAGAAAAGAGAGTTACAAATCTTGGTGTATTAATGAATATGTTTAGTGGTGCAGGGTTTGTTAATTATGTATCTACTATCTATTTGCGAAACTTATGTGATATGGCTAATCATCGTTTTCATCGCTTAACAAATAATCAATTGAGTTTGCAATTAAATGATAATAATGATTTTGAAATTATTGACTACTTAAATAATGGAAAAGCAAGAAGTGTAAAAACTCTTTCTGGAGGACAAAGTTTTCAAGTTTCTTTGTCATTAGCTTTAGCATTGGCAGAAAGTGTGCAAAGTTTATCTAAGTCTAATAAGAATTTCTTTTTTATTGATGAAGGTTTTGGAACGCAAGATGCTGATGCCGTAAATATTGTTTTTGAAACATTGAGTAACCTCCATAAAGAGAATCGCATTGTAGGTATAATATCACATGTCGATGAACTTCAAGAGCGTATTCCAATGTCTCTTTCTATTCACAAAGATGAAGAGAGGGGAAGTTTAATTGAAGTCAACATATAAGCAACATACTATTTTGAATAGGATAGCTATTGTCACGATCAATTATATTGAAATCATCAAGATCAACTTATAAAATACGATATAGTAAATAGCTGAATTATTAATAATAGCTGTACAGTTATAGTAGGACGAGACAAGAGTTATTGTAGTACTAGATACGGTGATTCCATAGTGAGTCCATTATGAGTCCATAGTGAGTCTATTAAATGTAGGATTTTAATAGACTCACTATGGATTCTTTATTCAATCAATATACTTCTATCTGCATATAATCTAGTCTAATACTACTGTTTTTATCTATAGTATAGTTAGATGAGTATTAAAAAAAACAGTTTTATGAATGATAATAAAGCTACTGTCTATTAGGATTCACTACTTGTATGTGATATAATAATAAAACGATTTAGGACTGTAATTGCTAATCCAAAAAAAGCAATAATAGAAAAAGCAGTTTTTAAAGAAGAATGTTCCGCTATAAAACCAATAACTGGAGGTCCAAGAAAGAAGCCGATAAATCCAATACTAGTTACAAGCGTTAAAGCTTGCTGGGGTGGCATGACTTTATTATGTCCTGCAAGATTATATACCATAGGTACAACTGCTGACACACCAAAACCTACAATCATAAAAGAGAAAATAGTAGAATATAAGCTAGGATAAACTACTGCTGCTATTAATCCAATGAAGATTAAGATACCACAGATTGTTAATGTATTGTGTTCTCCGTATTTTCTTACTGTATAATCTGATATGAATCTACCACTTGCCATGGCAAACATATAAGCTGTAAGACCATATCCCATTACCTGTATAGGTGAATGCACAATCGTTTTCATATATTCACTAGACCAATCAGTCATAGTGCCCTCCGCTACCATTGCAAAAAAAGCTAATAATCCTAACAATGCTAAATTGCGGTCTGGTAATATAAAACCTTTCTTGTTTTGTGACAGATTATTTTCTTGAGGTTGTGTGTTATCAGGTACTAAGTATTTAAAAAGACAGATAGCTACAATGATTCCAATAGAGGAGAAATATATAAAATGCTCAAGAGGTGGAACGTGTTTACTAATCATTTCAGCTCCAATCCAAGCGGCAAAAAAGCCTCCAATACTCCATGTACCATGAAATGATCCTATAATTTGCCCTTTGTATTGTTTGGAAACATTAATGGCTTGTGTATTTATAGCAATGTTTGTGAGATTACTAAATATTCCAAACATTACTAAATTAAATTTCAATTGCCATAAAATATTCCAATAGCCAATTCCTACTAATAAAATGAAATACAAAATCAAAAAGGTAATAGTTGATTTCTTACTACCTAATTTAGCAATTAGTTTGCCTGCGAAAGGCAGTGAAATTAGGGTACCTATAGAAATATAAAGTAATACAAATCCCCATGCAGATTCCCCTACATTAAATGCTTCTTTTATAGTAGGTATGCGTGATGCCCACGAGGCAGAAATTCCGCCAAAAAAGAAAAAAAGGATAGTAACAGCAATTCGGGGTAAGTGTTTTTTCATAGTTTAATTAAGATGAATTATATAACGTAATAATAATCGTTCTATTTTCTGCAATAATAAAAAAAGTCTACTTTTAACAAGTAGACTTTTGCTTTAATTTTTTTGAATTGCATTCACAATGTCTTGTAAGTTGATATTAAAGTCCATTAACTGTCCTAATATTTGTCCTACTTGATTGTCTTTTCCTGCCATACCTAGCTTGCGTTGTTTTAAGAAAATGTCTTTTATCTCTTGCCAGCGCTCTTGCTCTTGTGGACTAAGCTTATTAGTAATTTCCTTTAATTTTAATAGGTTAGCTTCTGTGTCTGAGGTTAATGTTTGTGACTCATTTTCGTAATGGGTCATTATTAACTCCTCTATTTCTGCATCATTCATTAAAGGGACAATCTTACCTACCATCTTACTCATATCGCGATAAGAACCTTGTAATTTGAAAGCTGGTTCTATTCTGTAAGCATCATCGGTACCAGCACTTGAAATGTAGTTTTGGTTTACCTTTAAAACTACATCTCTTACTTTAATACATTTTTTAAGAACGGCATTAAACTCCTCTATTTCTTGAGCACTATAGTTACCTTCAAGGTTCAATGCTTCTTCTGAACGTGTTTCAATATGTTGCACTAACTTGTAAAAATCATCTAAACTTTGACTACTTAATCGCTGTAGATATGGATTTTCAGCAATAGCATTTTCTAATAAACTAAGCTTAAATAGATGCTCTGTATTTCCTATGACATCTCCTAAGTTATAGGTGTCAGCACGATTGGCTAACATATCTGGGATTTGAAATTTCTCTCCAGATTCAGTATAGGGGTTCCCCGCCATAATAATACAGAAGCGCTTTCCTCTTAAGTCATAGGTTTTACTTTCACCCTCAAAGATTCCATCCATCTTACGTTGACCATCAGCTAAAGAGATAAACTTTTGTAGAAATTCAGAACTTAAATGTTGAATATCATCTAGATATAGCATAACGTTGTCTGCCATTTCAAATGATAAGTTTATTTTTTTCAATTCTTCTCTAGCTCCAGAAGTTTTTGCTTCTGTAGGGTCTATTGACGTAATGGAATGCCCAATAGTAGGACCATTTATCTTGACAAAATGAAGTCCTAGTGTATTGGCTAAGTATTCCATTAGCGTAGTCTTTCCGTATCCAGGAGGTGAAACTAATAACAGCATACCCATTCTCGCAGTTCGCTTATTATCACCGTAAGCACCTAACTGTTTGGTTAGATTATTGCCAATTAACGGGAAGTAAACCTCATTAATCAGTTTATTTCTTACAAAAGAAGTAAGTACCCTTGGTTTTAATTCATTGATTTTTAAAGACTTTTTGTATTCAGCAAGAATGGATTCTTTCGTCTGGTTAAAGTCTTTAAACTCTGGAACTGATATGGATTCAAATAAATCTAATTTTTTAATAAACTCATGATAATCTAATGTGTAATTGTCATTAACAATTAAAGGGTGATTTCCTTTTAGATTATCTAGTACAATGGTATCATTACCTTCTTCTAATGTGTAATTATATTGATTTTCAAAAAGTAACAGACAGCATGCTTCATCAATATACTTCTTAGAGATTGCTATTTCTTCATTATTTTCTATATATGAATATAACCAGTTTTGTATCAGATAAAATCTATCAATAGTGGATAAGGTATTATCGCGGATATCATCTTCAAAAGAGATATTTAATTTTTGTTGCTGTAAAAACTGTAAGAACTGTTTTTTTAATTGAGAGGCTTGACCTGATTTTGTAAAGTATAGGCCAGTAGCAAATTCATAAAAAAGATATTTGCTAATTGCTACGCTATACAAAGGTTGTTTTAAAGGAGATTGCCACTTACTATACAACTCTTGAATTTGCTCAAGAATATAGTTATAGTTTGTACTATTTGGAAAAGCCTTTAATACGATTGTTGCACTATTAATGTTTTTTAAAATAGTGTTTTTTTGCTCTTCTTTTAAGTCATACCAAAACATTTGAGCAGTAACACGAATACTAGGTGAATAGGTAAGAATACCTAACTCTTGTTTTAAGGTCAATAAAGATTGGCAGATTTGATCTGCATCAAAATCATGCACACCTTTTAAATAACCTTCTGAATAGTTTTGTTCTGTACGCAGTTTTATCTCTGAAGCAATATCAGTATCAGGAATATCGTTTTTAGCCTTAAATACTTGATATGCTAAATATTCTGCTCTATAAACTTGATTGTTCTCTGATATGATATCTTGATTCCAAATATCTTTGTATTGGTATATTTTATCATTTTGGATAGGGTAGTAGAAGCTAGTACCTATTAAATGATAAAATAAAAGGTCATTTCGTCTAACAATAGTTAAGTCTAGAGGTTGTTTATTAACTAAAAACTTGTGATTGCCTAGGCTAATAATATTCTCTCCATCAGCAAAAAGATCTTGTTTATCTCTTAAAGCACGTAATGCATCTTCTTGACTAGTCTTTATACTATTCTCTAAATTCTCTGCTTTAGATACATCACCTAGATCTTTTAACTCTATTATTAGTTGACGAACTTTATCAACCATTAAATCAGTTGAGAAAAAAGAATGTATTTCTTCTTTTGTTTTAAAAGAAGCGCTTTTGTTTTCAATGTTTTTTAGAATTCGTAAACCAATTTGCTCTAATGAAGTAGTACGTCGATTAATTTGTTCTACTAATTGAGTTTTTCTAGCATCAAATGCTTTTAGTACTTCTTCTCTCTTATCAGCGATTTTTAAAATGAAATCATCGAAATCGGCAAATTTACTTTCTAATTCTTCTACCTGTACACTTACTTTTGAGTAGTATTCATCACATTTGTCAGGTGTATTAGCTAATTCTAAAAAGTTAATAATACTTTGGTCAAGCAAAGTAAGTTGCGCATGGAATTCAGCAATAGACTCATTTGTTCGCAATGAATCTAATTTTCGTTTTAGTTGCGCTCTTACCTCATTTAAAGAAGCAAAAATTACAGATATCTTCTCAATTATTTTTGTTGCTTGCGTTGTATCTTCAATTTTTAAACTATTAAGTATATCTATTAATAATTCTAGTTCTGATGATATCTGTTTACAATTCTCGTCAATGGCATTAGCATCGATAACTTTGGTAACCTCTGTTACTTTCTCTTTTTGGAGTACTACTTTCTCTTCGTAAGGGATTAAAGCATCATCACGTAATAAGAAAGAGATAGTTTTATTAGATAATACCTCGTTTGTTTTACCTAGTTGATCTTGATATTTTTCAAGTATTGCAACATCAATATATTTTGTTTGACGTGCATTGATAACTTCACCTACTAATTTTCTGTTTTCAGCTAATAGATTGACTAAACTTTCTAAGGTTTCTCCTTTAGCATTTTTTACATTGAAGAGTTGCTTATCTACTTTAGCCTTTAAATCAGTTAACAGACTATTTGCTTTTTTTCGCTGAGTCTGAACTTTTTCAAATTCATCAATAGCAGTATTAGCAATGTTTCTTATTTGCTCAAGTGGAACAGCTAATTGTTGTGTTTCTTTCTGATTAATCCAAAAATAAGCATCGATAGTATCATTAGCTTTTTTTGCAATGTCATTATACAATCCCTCATAAGAATCTTCTTTATCAATAAGGTGAATAATTTCTTGACATTCTGCCATCGCTTTGACGATATCTTTATTCCCTATTTTATAAAGTTGATTGTCTTTTTGAGTAGTGTTCTCAATAAGTTGGCTTGCATATGGAGTTTGCCAAATTTGAACTACGTGGTGTTTTACCGCCTCTTGTTCTGAACGAAAATAAATCAACTTTCCATCAGAAAACATGGTGAAACCATTACAGATAATTGGCGTTTCAACTTGTTGTTTGATGATATTGTAAGACATCAACATATAAATGTTGTTCTCTGACTGATAAAATAAATACAGAAAATCTTCTCCATTATGAGAAGGGATAGTTCTTACATATTCTAAATCTTTAATAACATTGTCAAAGATTTTATAATCTCCATTTTGTAAATAATATCCACTAGAAAAGATGATTCCTTGTCCATCCGGTAATAAGATTCCTGTATCGTTTAATGCAGGAACATTAATGACTTGTTTGGTTTTATTATTAAAAATGAAAGCTCTAAAGTCTTCTTGATATGGCTTTATTTTGATTAAAATAAAGTTATTCAGATCAGCATAGTAATAATCTGCATCATCTAATTGCTGATCAGGATTCTTAACAGGCTCTCTATAAATACCTTGTCCATCATCAGTATTGTCCTCAATCTTAAAAGTAATATCTCCACCGACAGCTTCTATAAATACTTTGTCAAGAATCGAAATATGTGGATGTACACCTAGTCTTCTGTTTTCTAAGGTAGTTTTTATCCAATTGAACTCAAACTGTGAAGCTTTCTGTACTTCATGAATACTTCTGTCATCAATATAGGTAAGCTTATTGTCTTTTATAAGCCATTTGAATGCTTTAAGATCTTCAGTCTTTTTACTTGTTTGGAAAACCATGTATAAATAGTTCTCCGTTCTTTTGAAACGACTAAATATAGAGTCCCTATAATATTTGTATAAATTCTTATAGTCGTTTATGAAATTATTGTCAGTAATGAATTCAAGTGACTCAGGGTAAAATTGATTATTTTCAAATCGATAAATACTAAAGACATCACTAAGTTGTATATCAGTTTTTAGACCAAAATGGACATTATAGGCAAAGATACAGATGGAATCAAATGCCATAATTCCTCTTGCAATACAGTTATTATCTGTTGTGATACGCTGATTTGCTATCAGTTTTAAATCTATCGAACTAAAAACCTCTTTTCTCTCATCATTAAGAATATTTAATCGTTGGATTAGATTTCCTTTTTGATCTTGAAGTCTTCTTTGGATAATTTCGTATGTGCTAGAATCAAGTGATTCTATATGTTGATTTTCTAATTCAGCCATAAAGATAAAATACTAAGAAGTCAATTATTTTCGATTGACCTTAGGTAATTAAATGGTATGATAAGAACAAAGATTACTCTTTATACAAGAGTAATCTTTGTTCTATAATTAAGACAGTTTCTGATTGCCAATACCCAAAGATTGTACAGTATTAGCAATAGTACTTAATAAGCCAGAATTTTCTTCAGTAGCATTTTGTTGCATTTTCATCACCAAAGATGCAATGCTTAAATTCTTAAGATCTTCTGAAGTTATATTAAACTGCTTAGCATAATAACGGATATTATCAAACAGCTCACCGTTATTAGTTCCATCACCGATTAAAGCATTTTTTATATCCTGTGCATTTTTACTTTTTCCTATAAGGCTATCAAAGCCTTTAGCACGAGTTACTTGGTTTACAATATTTTCGAAGAACATCGTTTCTCCACCTACGATATCAATATTTGCATTTTGTAGGGCAGAAGATAACACTTCCGCTTGTGATAGAGCAATGTCTTTTTGTATATTGATTTGACTTAATTCAATTTCTTTTTCTTTTTGAAGTTTTAATTTGAATTCTTCGTGTTCTTTACCTACACTATTCATTTGCTTCATTGCCTCAGCTTTTTCTCTAATTCCATCAGCATCTGCTAATGCTTTTTGTTTAGACACTTCAGCTTCAGCTAGTCCTTCTTTTCGTTTTGCTTCTGCTTTAGCTTCAATTCCTACAGCTTCTGCAGTAGCTATTCTCTGGATATTAGCAGCTTGTACAATACTTTGCTGCTCTACAGCTTCAGCTTTCGCTTTAATTACTTCAGCTTCAGCTAATCCTAAAGTAGCATCTTCTCGTGCTTGTGCATCAGCTAATATTTTTCTTGCTTCCGCTTGTTTTAAAGAAGCTTGCTTTTGCGCTTCTGCTTCTATAAGCATTTGTTGTGATACTTGCTCTTGTGCTTGCTTTTGTGCTTCAGCAGCTTTTATTGTTTTGATTAATTGTTCTTCAGCTTCTTTGCTTGCAAGCGTTATACCTGCTTTCTTTTGTCTTTCGATTTCACGTAATGTCTCAATGTCTTTTACATTTTGTTGTTCTTCAATCACTCCTTTTTCAAGTTGAACACGTTCACGAATAACATCTTGAATAGTTTTACG
This sequence comes from Myroides injenensis M09-0166, assembly GCF_000246945.1. Taxonomy (GTDB): domain Bacteria; phylum Bacteroidota; class Bacteroidia; order Flavobacteriales; family Flavobacteriaceae; genus Flavobacterium; species Flavobacterium injenense. The sequence continues at coordinate 8,224 of NZ_BAEX01000030.1, read as the reverse complement.
CTCTTCTTCTATAGCTTTTTCTTTTGTTATCTGAGCAAGAGATACTATACGCTCTCTTTCAGTTTGTTCTAAAGCTCTATCTTTTTCTACTCTTTCGGTTTCTACAGCATCCGTTCTCTCTTTGTTTTTAGCAGCAATAATGACTTGACGTAGTTTGTTTTCTTCTAATACAGCTAGGCTTTCTTCTGTAGCAATACGTACACTTTCTGCTTTTAAGCGTTCTTCTTCACGTACTTTTTGTATTTCAGCTTCTTCACGTGCTCTAATGTTGTCAACTTCTCTTCTTTGTTTTTCTTCTTTTTCAGATAATTGTCTTTCTAATTCTAGAATAGCTTCGCGAGCTTCAACATCTTGCTTTTTAATTACTTTTTGCTCATCTCTGCGAATAAGGTTAGCATTGATGTTTTGTATAGCAGTTAATTCTGTAATTTTTTTAATACCCTCTGAGTCTAGAATGTTTTGTGGATCTAGGAAAGAAAGATTCGTTTGTTCTAAATAGTCAATTGCACAGTCGTCAAGGATATAACCATTTAGATCAGTACCTATAATATCGATAATTTCATCTCTGAATTCTCTACGAGCTTCATATAGTTCTATAAATTCAAATTTTTTACCAACTGTTTTTAAAGCTTCAGAGAATTTTGCTTCAAAGATATTTCTTAGCGTTTCTACATCACTTGCTCTTTCACAACCAAGAGTTTGTGCTACATTGATGACATCATCTATAGATTTATTTACTCGGATGAAAAAAGCAACTTTTATATCTGCACGAATGTTATCTTTACAAATTAATCCTTCATTTTGCATTCTGTCAATTTGTAATTTTTTTACAGAAATATCCATTATTTCCATTTTGTGAAAAACAGGAACAACATATATTCCTTTGTTGAAAGCAATTTTTGTTCCGCCTACACCTGTGCGAACAATAGCTTTTCCTTGTGGGATTTTTTTGTAAAATGAGGCAAGTATAGCAAAAAACAATAGTACTAATACAAATAAAGCACCTATTATTATTGCTATTAAAGTTCCTAGTCCATATTCCATAACGAATTTATTTAGTAGTTATATATTACTTTTTCAATGAATTTTTCTTACCGTATAGATATTATTATGTTTATTCGATTTATTAATTACAAGAACCTTGTCTCCATACATTAAGGGGGTTCCATCATTACTTTCGACAAGTATTTTTACGGGGTCATTGTCTATTACTATCTCAATATTTCCTCTTTTATTAGCAGTTATAGATGAAATCATTCTTCCTTCTTTACCTATAAAGTCTATCGCTACTTCCCCTTGATAACCAGTTTTATGAAGAAATTTAGCTATAGGTGTAGTAGCATAGTGAGTAAAAAAAATAGCAATAAAAGAAAGTGGAATCAAAATAATAACAGATGTCATTCCTAATGAAGCTACTTTAGGAACAGTAGTTACGAGTAATGTCCCTGCCCAAGTGAAAAATTTAAACAAAGTAAGTACTATCATAAAAGGTACTTTTCCTATGTTCATATAATGCATGATCTTTACAAAAATACTGAGGTCAGCGTGTGATGGAATGTCAGTGGCGTGCTGTAAATCTTTAACGTTATTGAAGTCAGAATTGCTAAAATCGCCATTGTGCTGTATGTTATTATCTATATCAGCATCTGCATCTACATCTATCTCTGCATCTACGTCTACGTCTACATCAACGTCAATATCAAAATCAGAATTTATATCAATATCCACATTATCTATTCCTCCAACTATAAATGAAAATAACCAATAGACAAAAGAGATAATCATCAAAACTGTCATTATTGCATTTGGTAGAGGATTAAATAAATGATGAATTAACTCTGTCATTTAATATATATTTGGTTAAAGTGTGTTTTTTTTGAAGAGTAATTATTTTTTTTACATAACAAATATATAAAATATAGTATTACATAAATAGGTTAAATTATATTTTGTTAATTTATTTTTATTTTATTTATTTGTGTTTCTGTTAAAGCAAAAGCAATTAAAAAAAGGTATTAGATGTGATGTCTAATACCTTTTTTTTTATCTAATAGAAAAATTTATTATTTAACTCAAGCCTTCAATAAGCCCATCAATTAAATCTATTTTAGTTGCTTGTGGAACTTTTGGTAGCCCTGGCATTCTCATAATGTCTCCTGCTATCGCTACTATAAACTCGGCTCCTCGATTAATAACAATATCATTAATTGTTAAATCAAAATCTTTAGCTACACCATAAGCGTGAGCATCAGAGGAGAATGAATATTGTGTCTTAGCTATACATACAGGGAATAAGTCTAATTCTGTACCCTTGATCTGTTTTAGTTTGCGTTCTGCTAGTGGACTAAAGTTAACTGATTTTGCTTCATATATTTTCGTTGCAATAGCTTCTATTTTTTCGCTAATTGATAATTCATTTCCGTAAGGGAATTGCAATTTTTTACTAGGGGTGTTTTCGATTGTATCTACAACGACTTTAGCTAATGAAATAGCACCTTCTCCTCCTTCAACAAAGGCATTATTGATAGCAAAACCTATATTTTTGTTTTTACAATATTCCTTTACAATATTGATTTCTTCAATATCATCAGTGGCATATTTATTAAATGCAACAACAATACTTTGTCCGTAAGACTGAATATTTTCTACATGTTTATTTAAATTGTCTAAACCTTTTTGAATTCCTTCGATATGCTTTTGCTTGATTTCTTCAAGAGGAATGCCACCATGCATTTTAAGACCTTGCGCTGTAACTACGATGACAGTTAGTTTTGGTTGTAATCCTGATTTTCTACATTTGATGTCAAAGAATTTCTCTGCTCCCAAATCAGCTCCAAAACCTGCTTCTGTAATAACATATTCACCATAACTCATCGCCATTTTTGTAGCTATAACAGAGTTACATCCATGTGCAATATTGGCAAAAGGACCTCCGTGAATAATAGCTGGGGTATTTTCTGTTGTTTGAACTAAATTAGGGTTAATAGCATCTTTTAGTAATACTGTGATCGCTCCTGCAATACCTAAGTCTTTAACTGTAAACATACTGCCGTCATGACGATAGCCTAAAAGTATATTTTCTATACGTCTTCTTAAGTCATTGATATCAGTCGAAAGACATAGAATAGCCATTATTTCTGATGCTGGTGTGATATCAAAGCCTGTTTCTTGAGGTACACCATTTGAATTCCCTCTCAAACCTGATACTAGATAGCGAAGACTTCTATCATTAACATCTAATACACGTTTCCACAAAATCTCTTTAATGCCATTTTCTTGATTTCTATTTTGATAAATATAGTTGTCAAATAATGCACTAATTGTGTTATGAGCAGAAGTAATTGCATGGAAATCACCTGTGAAATGTAAATTGATATTTTCCATTGGTAATACCTGCGCATAACCACCACCTGCAGCTCCACCTTTCATACCGAAACACGGTCCCAGTGAAGGTTCTCTTAAAGCAACTATTGCATTCTTACCAATCTTGTTTAATCCTAAAGCTAACCCAATTGATACAGTTGTTTTTCCAATACCTGCTTTTGTTGGAGTAATAGAGGTTACTAAAATGAGATTTGATTTATTGATATTATCTTCTATTTCTGCCTCTATTGGAAGTTTTGCCATGTATTTACCATAAGGTATAAGTAGCTCTTTATCTACACCAATTTTATCAGCAATGTTTTGAATATTTTCTAGAGTACACTCCCTAGCGATTTCGATATCTGTTTTCATTTAAAATAATTAGTTTGTGTTGTTATAATAAGAAGTAAAGATAATTTAATTGTTCTTATTTTTTATTAAAAATACAAGTAGCTTGAAAACTAATAAGTTACTTTTTTTATTTATTGTAATAAGAGTAGGAGAGTAGTAATATTATTGTTTTGCTAAGAAGTGAATAGAAAGGGTTAATATATTAAGGACTTTTATTAGTTTTTATATATAAATTTTTAAGTATATATTTACAGCTTTATTATTTATATTATTATTAAGTATGAAAACTGAGGCAGATTTAAAAGAAAGAAGTGGTAATAAATGTGAGTTATGTGAGGCAACTGGGCATTTAAACGTCTATGATGTACCTCCTGCAGCTGCAAATGAAGCAGATAAAGAAATTTACATTTGTGATACTTGTTTAGAGCAAATCGAAAAGAAACAAGAATTACAAGCAGATCATTGGCAATGTTTAACTACTTCTATGTGGAGTGAAGTACCTGCAGTTCAGGTAGTAGCATGGAGAATGTTAAATCGTTTTCGCAATGAAAGTTGGGCTGCTGATAGTTTGGATATGATGTATTTAGATGATGAATTACTTGAATTTGCAAAAGCGACAGGTGATCATACTGGTGATGGTACTATAGCTTTACACAAGGACTCTAATGGTAATATACTAGTAGCTGGAGATACAGTTACACTTATTAAAGATTTAGACGTGAAAGGTTCTACTTTAAATGCTAAAATAGGTACAGCTGTTCGTAATATTAGATTAGTACATGATAATGTTGAACAGATAGAAGGTAAAATTGATGGTCAAACGATTGTTATCCTTACCAAGTTTGTTAAGAAACAAGCATAATATTTTTAGAAAAATAAATAGAGAGGCTGTCCAATAAAGACAGCCTCTTCTTTTTGTAGTTATTTAGTTACTTCTATGTTGAAATATTTGGGATGCAAAAATTTACTCTATACCCTATTCATCTACCTTTTTAGACTAATATTTGTATATCTAAAGTTGGTCTTTAAGCCATTTAGGTATACTAAATTCTTTAATGAGATGGGCTAGTGGGTAATTGTTATAATTTAATTTGTTTAACCACAGAACTTCCTCAATTTCTGCATTGGGTTTAAAATCTAGATAATCTATTTGAATATGAAAGATATCAGCAGTTACTGTAGTATTTGATTCATTGATTGCTTCTGTACTATGACTTCCTATAAATGAAACATCTTTTGCTGAAATTTGAAAATTAAGTTCTTCTAATAATTCTCTTTTAAGCGCTTGAAAAGAATTTTCATTTACTTCTATTTTTCCCCCAGGCATCATATAATATTTTGATCCCTTTTTTCTGACAGTTAATAGTTCCGAATTTTGATTTGTAATAATAGCTGATGCTAAGTATATTTTATTATTTGACATAGTAATGTTATTTGGAGTAACCAAGTGAGATGAATACAAAATTAGTTATTAAAAGGAACAAAAGGACCTTTTTTATAAGGGATAGGCTTTGTAGTTATAATAAGTATTTGTTTTATATCTGTTTTGATTATTTAATGAAAAAGCATCTTTAGCGATTTTGAAATTATTGATAGGTAATAGAGGGTATATATAAGTTCTTTAACTGTAGTGTAGCAATGCGTTGATATTTCTGTAGTTGTTTTTATGGAGTTTTGATGATTCATTGATTAATAAGTGCAGTAGATATTGTGGTTAAAGTGATTGTTACTTGTTTATTGGTAGCAGTATCTTGTCAAATAGTTTGGTCATTATTATTTTATGTAAAGATTGTCTTGACTTTTGTAGAATAAAGAAAGGTAATAGAAATTTGTGCCGCTAACCAAACAAAACTTACAATCCTGGGTACCATGTACTGCATTAGATAGTATAAAATTAGATATAGTTCCACACTAGCCACTTCCAAAAAGAGAATTTAAAGCAAAATCCCAATTCAAGAGGTCGTTAATGCTATATGATATAAATTAAAAAGTCAAGGTGACTTCAAGTTATTAGACCACTATTAGATATTTTTACAGTATAATTATTTAATAGTGATATCAGCTTTATTTGAATAATACTTAAAATATTTATTAGGTTAATTATTTATTAGGAATAAGCTTTTATTGTTTTTTTAAACACTGATAATGAGTTGTTTATATGTTTGTTGATTTGATGACTTGCGAAAGCGTATATTGTTAATTTTATAGAGTTATTACTATTTATATAGGATTATAATTAGGTAAATTGAAAAAAAAGAGGTTAATGTTTAAAAAAGTATTTACAGTAAAAAAAAATGTTATACCTTTATAAAATAATAGGATATAGTCAAAGTACTGTATAAATAAGTTTGTTGAATTTAAAAAATAAAAGCCCACTAGGTGGCACAAATGACCAACGCAATGTTAAAAGAAGAGTTTACCGCATTATTTAGAGGATATAAAATTCCAAAAGATTTAAAAAGTTTATTTGATTTTCAAGTATCTGAAGGAATTCCCTCTTTCTATTCAAACGCACTTTATCTGATAGATGAAGATCCAGAAATAATTCAAGATTTTTCGGATGACACTAACTTTGTTGATTCTTTTATTCCGTTTGGGGAGGCTGATACAAATGGTAGTTATTATGCTTTTTGGATTAGAGATAAGAATAATTCGTCATTAGAGAATGCACCAATAGTTGTTTTTGGTGGAGACGGAGGAATGTTTGTAGTGGCAAAAAACATTAAAGATTTATTGTTAATTGCTTCGTATGATGTAGAGCCTATAATTGATGTAGATGAAATAAGTTTTCCAGATAAAGAAGTTTTAGAAGAAGACGGTGAGTTTACTGCAACGGAATTTAACAAGGAATATTTAGATTGGTTACGCAATGAAGTTAAGTTAAAACCAATTGTTGTTATTGCTGATTTAGATCAACTTTTAGAAGACGCACAGAATCAATATGGTAGTGAACTAGTTGAGTTTGCAAAGTCATTTGATGTAGAAATATAGATATAATATAGTATATTGTTATACAAAAAAGAGGAGCACTACTGCTCCTCTTTTTTTTTGTAAAAAGTTTATAGAATTGTTAATATTATCAAAAAACTTTTTATCTTGGTCAAAAAATAAATTTTATGGATTTTAGAGAATTTGAAAAGGTAGAAGAGTTTAGAGAAAAGCCTAATAATTATTTAGCGCTATCTATAATTTCGACAATTTTAGGTTTGTGCTCTTGCATTGGTTTCTTAATTGGTATTGTTGCAATAGTATTTTCAGCATCAGTTAATTCAAAGTATAATGCAGGTGATTATGAAGGTGCTGTAAAAGCAGCTAAAACAGCGAAAATTATTAGTCTTGTTGTATTAGGTATTTTTGTTCTTCATGTTCTATATGGTATCTATCAAATTCAAGCAATGGGAGGTTGGGACATGTATATCCAATCTATTAGAGATGCTTACCAACAAGGTCTTGATGCAGGAAGAAATTAATGAAGGCATGGTTAATTAGAGGTTTTTTTGTTCTAAGCTTTATTCTTGTAATAGTTTTTTATTATAGAGTTAATTTAGAATCTCCTTTAGTAATGAGCTGTGTATTTTATGATACTACTGGATTAGAATGTCCAGGTTGTGGAGGACAACGCGCTGTTAAGGCTTTATTAATGGGAGAATTTAAAGATGCTTTCTATTTTAATCCATTAATTTATATATATATACCAATGTTAATTTTATTATCAATTGGGCTTTTAGAAGTATATATTATTAAAAATGAATGGTTTATTAAAAGATTTAAAATTCCTTCTTGGTTTGGTGTTTTATTTATAGTTGCTATTCTAAGCTTTTTTATAATTAGAAATTTAGATAAATTTTTGTAGCCTATTACGTAATAAAAGAGGAGCAATTATAAAATATGTAGAAAAAAACGGTTGGTGTTTACTAACCGTTTTTTTTTGTTATATATGATAACATACTACATTATAGTTATGTAATAACAATATTTTTTCACCTTGTATAAAGGCTATAAAAAGATAACGCTTTAAAAATTAGTTATTATAAAGGTGTGTATTTGAAATAAAGACATTTTATCAAATGGGAAAGATAAATACAAGAATACCATTTTAGAATTACAGCCGTGTTTTCTCTTATATATATAGATCTTACATTATAAAGCAAACAATAAAATAAAACTAAAAAAAGTTTACTGTGTAAAAGTATCAATAATAAACAGTTAAGAAATAATGTTGAATTTAGAGGGAAAATAAGGGATTAAAAGTTTGGAAGTAGTGAAAAAGGTGCTACTTTTGCATCCGCATTAGAGAAGTAATCTACGGCTCTAGAGGCAGACGATCATAAACAAGAATTGAGAAGCAGAATGGCGCTTATAATTTCAGAGAAATTTAATAAAAATAAATTTGGAGGGAATTAAAATAAGGTGTTATCTTTGCAGTCCGCTTCAGTAATAGCTGATGATTTGATAAGGCTTGAAAAAATAAATAGAAATATTTCAAAAAAAAGTTTTGTCAGTTTAGAAA
>NZ_BAEX01000031.1 GCF_000246945.1 Myroides injenensis M09-0166 | reverse complement strand
AAAATATTATTTGATTTATACCCTGAGATTAAACAAGCGTATTTGCTAACTAATAAGCTCAGAAATATATATAATCTAAAAATAGATAAAGAAATTGCTATGACTAAGCTTGCTCATTGGTTTAATGATATTGAAAAGGCTTGTATCAAACACTTCCATACTGTTTTAAAGACTTTTAATATACACTATAACGAAATTATTAATTACTTTAATAATAGAAGTACAAATGCTTCTGCTGAATCCTTTAATGCGAAAATTAAATACTTCCGTATGATGTATAGAGGAGTGAGAGATAAGTCATTTTTCCTTTTCAGATTGACCAAACTTTTTGCCTAGTCCCCAACTTTTGCACTTGATCCATTATATGAAAACGATAGATTTAAGGGAATAAAGAAAGCCTAACTCATTGAGTTAGGCTTTCTATTTGTGCCCGGAGTGGGAATCGAACCCACACTCCGAAGAACACGAGTTTGAGTCGTGCGCGTCTACCAATTCCGCCATCCGGGCGATGACTTAATTATTGTGTGTGCAAATGTAGATAAAAAAATCAAGTTACAAAGAAAAAACTAAAAAAAATCGTTTAGTCAATATATATTTTATAAATTTGCAACGCCTAAAAACAATGGTTAGGTTCTAACTCGCAACATAACAACTAATTATATAATGTCATATTTCGAACCAGACGCTAAGATTTTTGCATGTTCACAAAGTGTTGAGCTAGCTGAGAAGATTGCAAAAGCATACGGAGTAGAATTAGGAAAAGTAACTTTGTCACATTACAGTGATGGCGAATTTCAACCTTCATTTGAGGAGTCAATCCGCGGAAGAAGAGTTTTTCTAGTTTGTTCTACTTATCCGTCATCAGATAACCTGATGGAATTGTTATTAATGTGTGATGCTGCAAAACGAGCATCAGCAAGACATATTACTGCTGTAATTCCATATTTTGGATGGGCAAGACAGGATAGAAAAGACAAACCAAGGGTTCCGATAGGAGCTAAGTTAGTTGCAAAATTATTAGAAGCTGCAGGAGCAACACGTATCATGACAATGGATTTACACGCTGATCAGATACAAGGATTCTTCGAAAAGCCAGTGGATCATTTATTTGCTTCAACAATCTTTTTACCATATGTGAAAAGTTTGAATTTAGAAAATTTGACAATTGCTTCTCCAGATATGGGAGGTTCGAAAAGAGCTTATGCCTATTCTAAGTTTTTAGAATCAGATGTAGTGATTTGTTATAAACAACGCAAGCAAGCAAATGTTATCGATAAAATGGAATTGATAGGCGATGTTAAGGGTCGTAATGTAATCCTAGTCGATGACATGATTGATACAGGGGGAACTCTAGCGAAAGCTGCTGATATGATGATGGAAAGAGGAGCATTAAGTGTTAGAGCTATATGTACACATCCTATCTTATCAGGAAGTGCATATGAGAAAATAGAGGATTCAGCAATAGAGGAGTTAATCGTAACAGATACAATTCCATTAAAGAAACCTTGTTCAAAAATAAAAGTGTTGAGCTGTGCCCCTTTATTTGCAGAGGTAATGCACAATGTTCACTCAAATGAGTCTATTAGTAGAACATTTGTAATGTAGAAATTTATTAATTTTTAAATATATTTAAATGAAATCAATTACGATTAAAGGATCAGAAAGAGAAAGCGTGGGTAAAGTATCTACTAAAGCCCTACGTAATGCTGGAATGGTACCATGCGTGTTATACGGAGGAACAGAACCAGCAGTACACTTTGCAGCAGAAGAAAAAGCATTCAAAGGTTTGGTTTACACTCCTAACGTGCATACTGTTGTAATTGACTTAGAAAATGGAAAAAAATTCAACGCAATTTTACAAGACATCCAATTTCACCCAGTTACTGACGAAATTTTACACATCGATTTCTACCAATTACATGACGATAAAGAAATTACTTTAGAAGTTCCAGTAAAAGTAGTAGGAAACTCTAAAGGTGTAATGGCAGGTGGTGTTTTAAACTTAAACTTACGTAAGTTAAAAGTTAAAGCTTTACCAGCAAACTTACCTGACTTTGTAGAAGTTAATATTTCTAACTTAGACATGGGTAACAAACTTTATGTTACTGACGTTGTAGCTAATAATTACAAATTATTACACCCAGATAACACAGTAGTTTGTCAAGTGAGAATTTCTCGTGCAGCAATGAAAGCAGCTCAAGAAGCAGCAAAAGCAGCAAAATCTACTCCAAAGAAAAAATAATTTTCAAAAGAGATACTTTTGTAGAAGCGGTAGGGTTCATCCTACCGCTTTTTTTTGTTAATATTGGAATAGTGTAGGCATTTATATTAATTTTGTGTCAAATTAAAATATAATGAAGAAGTTTTTAATTGTAGGATTAGGAAATATCGGTGTTGAATATATACATACACGTCATAATATAGGCTTTAAGGTAGTCGATGAAATAGCAAATGAATTAGGTGGAGAGTGGCAGACAGTGAAACTAGGTGCGCTGTGTGAAGTAAAAATTAAGGGAAGAACATTATTGTTATTAAAGCCTAACACTTATATGAACTTAAGCGGTAAGGCAGTTCAATATTGGTTAGAAAAAGAAAAAATACCTGTTGAGAATTTGTTAGTCGTAACGGATGATTTGAACCTGCCTTTTGGGACAATCCGAATTAAAGCAAAAGGGTCAGATGGAGGACATAATGGCTTAAAAAGTATTCAGGGATTATTAAATACAAGTACTTATCCACGTTTTAGGTTTGGTATAAGTGATGAGTTTAAAAAAGGACAGCAAGTAGATTACGTTTTAGGTACTTGGAGTGATCAAGAAAAAGAAGTTTTGCCAGAAAGGCTTAAAATGGCTTCTAAGGCTATACAAGAGTTTGCTTTGGGAGGTTTAAACAATGCGATGAATACTTATAACGGAAAGTAATTTATTAGATAAAAAAATAAGGGAGTTAACTAAGTTAACTCCCTTATTTTTTATTGTTGTTTCACAGTTATGTGAAGTTCATCTAATTGTTCTGGTGTAATTGTAGCAGGTGCATCAATCATTACGTCGCGACCTGAATTGTTTTTTGGGAACGCGATAAAGTCTCTAATTGTTTCTTGTCCACCTAATATAGCAACTAAACGATCTAGTCCAAATGCTAAACCACCGTGAGGAGGAGCTCCATATTGGAACGCATTCATTAGGAATCCGAACTGCTTTTCAGCTTCTTCTTTAGTGAATCCTAAGTGTTTGAACATTAATTCTTGGGTTGCTTTATCGTGAATACGGATAGAACCACCACCAATTTCATTACCGTTTAATACCATATCATACGCATTTGCACGTACTTTTCCTGGATCAGTTTCTAATAGAGGAATGTCTTCCACTTTTGGAGAAGTAAAAGGATGGTGCATTGCAAAATAACGGCCAGCTTCTTCGTCATATTCAAAAAGAGGGAAATCTATTACCCATAATGGAGCAAATTCATTTGATTTTCTCAATCCTATACGATTAGCTAGTTCCATACGTAGTGCGCTTAATTGAGCTCTAGTTTTATTAGCTGGACCAGATAGTATTAAGATTAAATCGCCAGCTTTAGCACCAGTCGCTTCTGCCCATTTTTTAAGATCTTCTTGGTCGTAAAACTTGTCTACAGAAGATTTAAAAGTACCATCAGCTTCACACTTACAATATACCATTCCTGAAGCACCTACTTGTGGGCGTTTTACCCAGTCGATTAGTGCATCAATTTCTTTACGAGAATAGCTCGCAGCACCCGGTACAGCAATACCCACTACTAATTCTGCGCTATTGAATACTCCAAAGTCTTTATGTTGCGCAACAGCATTTAACTCACCGAATTCCATTCCAAAACGAATATCCGGTTTGTCATTACCATATTTTCTCATAGCTTCCTCATACGTCATACGAGGGAATTTATCTACTTCAATACCGTGAATAGTTTTTAGTAAATATTTTGTCATACCTTCGAAAGTATCCATAACATCTTCTTGCTCAACAAAAGCCATTTCACAGTCGATTTGTGTAAATTCAGGTTGTCTATCAGCACGTAGATCCTCATCACGGAAACATTTCACAATTTGGAAATATCTATCCATTCCACCAACCATCAATAATTGTTTGAAAGTTTGTGGAGATTGGGGTAATGCATAAAATTCACCTGGGTTCATTCTAGAAGGAACTACGAAATCGCGTGCACCTTCAGGAGTAGAACTAATTAAATATGGAGTTTCTACTTCGCAGAAATCTTGAGCAGAAAGATAATTTCTAACTTCTTGCGCAACTTTATGTCTGAAAAGCAGATTGTTTTTAACTGGATTTCTTCGAATATCTAAATAACGATATTTCATACGAATATCTTCTCCACCATCAGTATCATCTTCGATTGTAAAAGGAGGAACACTCGATTCATTAAGCACTTTTAGCGATTCTACTAAAATCTCAATATCCCCTGTAGGGATATTAGGGTTCTTAGAAGCACGCTCAATTACTTTTCCTGTTACTTGGATAACAAACTCTCTACCTAGGTTTTTTGCTGCTTCGAAAACTGATTTCTCAGTTCTGTCAGCATCAAATATTAATTGGGTAATGCCGTAACGGTCACGTAAATCAACCCAAATCATAAAACCTTTGTCGCGATGCTTGCTTACCCATCCTGATAGGGTAACTTCTGTATTAATATCCGAAGCTCTTAAGGCTCCGCAATTATGCGTTCTATACATTGTTAAAAATATTTCTACAAATTTATAAACTTATTGTGAATGAAGGAGGATATCGTTCAAATAATATAATTTAGTTTTCTTGAGCTTTTAGTTTTTTTTGCATTCTTACAAATGTTATGGCTAAAACAGCTCCACAACATGCTAAACCTGTACCTACTAATTCTGGAGAATTATATCCCAATCCTAACGTAATAGGTAGTCCACCTAAAGAAGCACCTATGGCATTACCGATATTAAAAGATGCCTGTCCAGCAGATGCAGCAAGCATTTCTGACCCTTTAGCACTTTTTATTAACATCATTTGTAATGGTGAACCAATAGTAAACGCTACTAAACCTGTTACTAATGACATTACATAAGCCATCCACTGAATATGAACCGTATAGTAAACGATAATTAAACATATCGCCATGGCAAGAAAAGAGAAGATAACAGCCTTCGATGGTGAAAAAGTATCTGCAATCTTACCTCCAACAAAGTTTCCGAAAAACATTCCAAGTCCTACAAGTGTCATCACTAAAGGAATATTAGCTTCTGGAATTAGGGCAATATTCATCATCATGGGCTTAATGTAACTAATCCATGCAAAAAGTCCACCAGTACCGATCGAAATTAAGGCTACTAATACCCATGCAATTGGTGTTTTGAAAAACGCCATTTGCTTTTTTGTGTTAGTAGCTGTATCTGCGTGTAATTTAGGTACCCAAAGTGAAATTGCTATAGTCGAAATAATACCTAATGTAGCAATAATCCCGTACGAAACCCTCCACGAATATTCTTGTCCTATATAGGTTGTAATCGGTACTCCTAATAAGTTTGCAGTGGTTAACCCTGCAAACATTATTGCTACAGCTTGAGCTTCTTTTCCTGGATTTGCTAATCGAGTTGCCACAACTGATCCAACGCCAAAAAATGCACCATGAGGCAAGCCTGACATAAATCTCGTAATTAATAATGTCGTGTAATTAGGTGACAGAACAAAAAGAGTGTGGAAAAGTGAAAACATTAGCATTAATGCCATTAGCACTTTGTGAGGAGCATATTTATTAGAAGACATCACAAGCAATGGTGCGCCAATAACTACTCCAATAGCATAAATAGAAATAAAATTTCCAGCGGTAGGAATAGATATCTTTAAATCATCTGCAATATTCGAGAGCAATCCCATCATTGAAAATTCTGTCATTCCTATTGCTAGGCCACCTATTGCTAGGGCAATTAAACTTTTCTTCATTTTATTTATTGAGTTTATTTTTTTTAGTATTTGTTGTTTGAGTAGTAATTAATTTTTAGCTCTATCATATTGATTAGCCCAAGGAATATCCACATTTAAGTCTGCTGCTGCTTGCAAAACAAAATGAGGATCTCTTAAAAACTGTCTGCCAACTAGAACAAAATCTGCTTTGTCGTGCTCTAAAATTTCTTCAGCCTGTTGTCCAGATTTAATTAATCCTACAGTACCCACAATCAAATTGGTTTCTTTTTTTATTTTTTCGGCAAAGTGAACCTGATAGTTTGGTTCTACTTTTATTTTCTGAAAGCTTACTGCGCCTCCAGAGCTTACGTCTATTACTTCTACACCTTTTTCTTGTAATATCTTGGCTAGTTTGACGCTCTCTTCCAGCGACCACCCTCCTGCAGCCCAGTCATCAGCAGAAATTCTTACCCACAATGATTGTGTGGTTAATATTGGTTTGATTGCATCTATTACTTCAATGAGGAATCGTATTCTGTTTTCAAAACTTCCCCCATAATTATCTTTTCGATCGTTGATTAATGGGGATAAAAATTGGTGGAATAAATAACCATGTGCACCATGTATTTCTATTATTTCATATCCTGCCTTGATGGCTCTAACAGTTGCCTGCTTGAATGCAATGACTATCTCTTCGATTTCTGCTATTGTTAGAGCATGAGGTTTTAAGTCATTTTCGTTAAAAGGAATTTCTGATGGTCCTACTGTTTGCCATCCATTCTCATGAGTAGGTGCAAATTGCTTTCTGCCTAACCATGGTTTTTCGCCACTGGCTTTTCTACCAGCATGTGAAAGCTGAATACCCGGAATTGTACCTTGGCTTTTTATGAAAGATGTGATACGAGTTAAAAACTCAATATGTTCGTCAGACCAAATACCAAGATCACTGTATGAAATACGTCCTTCAGGTACTACAGCAGTAGCCTCTTGTATTATAGCACCTGCTTTGCCGATAGCAAATTGTCCTAGATGTACTAAATGCCAATCGTTAGCGAAGCCTTCAGTTGCGGAATATTGACACATTGGAGAAACAACAATTCGATTTGGAATTGTTAGTGTTTTTAAATGTAATGTTGTAAATAGATGTTTCATAGTTGTGGAGTTTAGCCTTGCAAAATTATTAAATATTAAGCTGAATGATAGGTCTTTTGTCCTTTCTATGAAAAAAATAACACTTAAAATTGATATTAGTGCTTTTTTGCTACTATTTGAAATGTAGAATTGTTTTTATTTAAATTTTGTATGCTGACACAGATAGGGGACTATTAAAATAAGTAGAGGCTTTTTATAATAGAAAAATAACTTAGAGTTATAATTATTAGTTTATAATTCTAAGTTATGTTCTTCTATAAAAAGTAAGTTATTAAATATCTATGTAAGATAGATTACCAGCAAGGAAATAGTAATGACGATCTTATTTAGGTTTTGATCTTGTTACTTTCCTTTGACAAATAAGTTACTTGCTATTTTTTTAGTAACTGTAATATCGTGATCATTCACTCTAATGGTGTAAGATTGATCAAAAGGTTCGATCTCTAAGATTTCGATTTCACTACCTAAAGCGATTTTTTGTTTATCTAGATATTGTAGAAATTCTGAAGAAGAATCTTTTACCCCCACGCATACTGTTTTAGTATTTGGTTTTATGTCTGATAATAGTTTCTTTTCTATTTGTTTTATTTCTCCTTTTTTGTTTGGAATTGGGTCTCCATGAGGGTCTTCAGAAGGATAACCAAGATATGCATCTAATTTATTAATTAATTTTTCAGATTTTATATGTTCTAATTCTTCTGCAACATCGTGGACTTCATCCCAGTTAAACCCAAGTTTTTCTACTAAAAACACTTCCCAAAGACGGTGTTTTCGCACTATCATTTTTGCAGCTAATAGTCCTTCGGAAGTTAAAGTTACTCCTTGATATTTCTGGTAAGTGATTAATTTCTTGTCATTTAGCTTCTTTATCATATCAGTAACGGAAGAAGCCTTAGTTTCTATCCTAGCCGCAATTGCATTTGTTGATATACCTTGTTTTTGTCCTTGAGACAAATGAAAAATTGTTTTTAGGTAATTCTCTTCTGAATAAGTAAGCATAGAGATTTTTTTTATTTAAAAACAAAGTTACATTTTTTTTATTTATAAATAAATTTTTAGCTTTGCCTAAAATTAATATTAAGTTAAGTTAAATATTTTTTTATGCGAATAGCAATAAGTTTTTTAGTCACTCTTTTATCTGTGTTTTCTTTAAAGGCACAAATTGTAAAAGGACAAGTTACTTCTCAGGGTGTAACTTTACCTTATGCAACTGTCGTAATTGAAGGAACACTAAAAGGAGATACTGCTGATGAAAGCGGTAATTATCATTTAGAGGGCCTTAAAGAAGGTTCATACGTTATTAGTAGTGAATTTGTAGGGTATCAGAAACATAGAAAAAGAATTACTCTAAAAACAGGGGAAACTTTAGTAGTCAATTTTGATTTAAAAGAAGATTCTAGCCTTGATGAAATTGTAATTTCAGGGACATTAAAACCTGTTTTAAAATCAGAATCAGTTGTGCCAGTAGAGATTTATACTCCTGCTTTTTTTGAAAAGAACCCCACAGCGAGTTTATTCGATGCAGTGCAAATGATTAACGGTGTGCAACCTCAATTAAATTGTAACGTTTGTAATACTGGTGATATTCACATTAATGGTATGGAAGGACCTTATACAATGATTTTAATAGATGGGATGCCTATCGTATCTTCTTTATCTACTGTATATGGACTTTTTGGAATACCTACAAGTATGATTGAGAGAGTAGAAGTTGTGAAGGGACCTGCATCATCTTTATACGGTACTGAAGCAATGGGTGGAATTATTAATGTAATTACTAAAGATCCTGAGAAAGCTGCAAGATTAAGTGTAGATATGTATACTACTACTTGGTTAGAGAATAACTTTAATCTAGGTGCAGGATATAAGTTAGGTAAAAAGGTTAATGGACTTTTTGGAGGTAACTATTTTAAATTTGGTGAGCGAAAAGATAAGAATAACGATGGCTTTACAGACGTTACATTGCAAGATCGTGTTTCTTTATTTAATAAGTTCTCGTTAAAAAGAAAAGAAGATCGTGTTGCAAGTTTAGCATTGCGTTATGTGTATGAAGATCGCTGGGGAGGTGAAACAGATTGGCAACGCAAAAAACATAGAGGTGGAGAAGAAGTATATGCAGAAAGTATCTTTACTAACCGCTTTGAAGCAATAGGTATGTATCAATTGCCAGTTAAAGAAAAAATATTCACGCAGTTTTCTTATACTTTCCATGAGCAAAACTCTATGTATGGTCCAGAATCTTATGATGCAAAACAGCAAATAGCTTTTGCGCAAGCTTATTGGGATAAAGAAATAGGCAATCATAGTTTGTTATTAGGAGCATCGTTTAAGTATACTTATTACGATGATAATACTCGCGGTACTGGTATTTATGATGAAAATGGATTAGTAAAAAATGATCCAGACAAACGTTCTATACCTGGTGTATTTATTCAAGATGAGTGGAAATTAAACGAGACTAATAAGTTATTATTAGGTTATAGATATGATTACGATGAAGATCACCATTCTATTCATTCACCTAGAGTAGGATATAAGTTTACGCCAAATCCGCATCATACACTTCGCGCTAGTTTTGGAACTGGGTTCCGTGTAGTAAATGTTTTTACAGAGGATCACAGAGCGTTAACTGGAGCAAGAGAAGTAGTTTTTGCAGAGAAACTTGATCCTGAAAAATCATATAATGCAAACTTAAATTATACGTTTAAAGTACCTGCTGATTTTGGTGTATTTAATTTTGATATTAATGGATTCTATACCTATTTCACAAATAAAATTGATGCTGATACTGATACAGATCAAACTAAAATTTATTATGCAAACTTAGATGGTCATGCTATTTCGCAAGGTGTTTCCCTAAATGTTGATTTAACATTTGATATACCTTTAAAGTTAATGGCAGGCGCAACATATATGGATGTATATAGAAAGGAAGATGGAGATAGAGAGCAGCTTTATCACGCACCAAAATGGTCTGGTAATATTATCGCTAGTTATGATTTCGGTAGAGGATTTAGTGCTGATTTAACTGGTGACTGGAAAGGACCTATGCGTTTACCTAGAGTGGAAGATGATTACCGTCCAGAATACTCTCCTTGGACAATGCTTGCAAACGTTCAGGTTACTAAGAAATTTAGTAATGGGATCGAAATCTATGGAGGTGTAAAAAACTTGTTTAACACGCTTCCAAAAGGAGATGCTATTGCAAGATGGTGGGATCCATTTGGAGAACCAGGTAACGGTGTTACACCACCTGCAGGAAGAAATGATGTGATATTTGAACCTAATGATTATAGTTATACTCCGATGCAAGGTATACGTGGTTTCTTGGGGGTTCGTTATAATATTTTTTAGTTAGTATATAAAAGATGTTGAGATTTTTACTTTTTTTAATGGTTAGTTGTTTCTCTTTGGTTGACTGTTTAGGTCAACCAAGAGAAGTAACTTTCTCTGAACTTGAGGTTTTGATGAATAAAGATCCAAAACCAGTCGTAGTTTTTCTGCATACAGATTGGTGTAGTTACTGTGCTCTAATGGAGCGTAAGACATTCTCAGATAAAGAAGTACAGAAAAACCTGAATGAAAACTTTTATTTTGTTTCGTTTAATGCAGAAACTGAGAGTGATATCTATTTTAGAAAACATTTATTCTCTTTTAAGAAAAAAGGTATAAAATCTGGTGTTCACGAATTGGCTACAGCATTAGGAAAAGATAATGCTTATCCAGCAGTTGTTGTCTTGAATGAAGATTACCAAATAATATATCAACATTTTGCCTATATGCGACCTATAGAAATGAATAAACTACTAAGTACAATAAATTAATCATTTTATTTGCAGGTTAGTAATATGGTCAGATTAAGTAGTAGGTTATTTTTGTTATTAATTTATAGTACTCTTTGATATAATCATTTTTAATCAATTAATCTGACTTTTAAAAAACTCTTGTGTTGTTATGTTCACAAGAGTTTTTTTTGTGCTCATTTTTTATAAAAGAAAATATTGGAATTAATATATAGCGTAATTGCAGACGATTTTTAGAAAGATGTATCTGTATTAGAAAAGGTGTTACCTCTTACTTCTTTAAGATTTCTTCAACAAACGATAGCAAAAGCAAGGGAATGTTATAGTAATGTTGAAGAACTTATTATATAGATGTACAATTGAAGAATTATTAATAATAGAGTACAATATTACATTGCATTCTAGATATTTCTATAATCATATAAATTTTACAAGTAAAACCTTCACTGTGTTGACTATGGCATAAATAACTTTATTGATAACTAATATTTTAGTTTGAAAACTAAAATATTAGTTATATGTTTGTCTCATAAAATAAATAGACATGGAAAAACTGACGAATAAAGAAGAAGAAATTATGCGCGTTTTGTGGAAGTTAGAAAAAGGATTTGTCAATGATATATTAGATCAAATGCCTGAACCAAAACCACACTATAATACATTATCTACTTTTATTAGAATTCTCGTAGATAAGGGAGTTGTTGGTTATAAGGCTTATGGGAAATCTCACCAGTACTATCCAATCGTTACACTAGAACAATATCGTACAATGTTTATGGAAGATACAATGGAGAAATACTTTGACAATTCATTTAGTAATCTTGTGAGTTTTTTCGTCAAGGATAAAAAAGTATCTAAAGACGAACTAGATGAACTTTTACAAATTATAGAAAAGAATAGAAAATAGAATCAACCAAATAATACCTCTATAACTTATGACACCTATTTTAATCTATATATTGAAAGTCAATTTATTACTTTCTTTTTTATATCTTTTTTATCGTGTTTTTTTGCGTAAAGAAACTTTTGTTAAAACAAATAGACTTTACTTTCTAGGTGGAATATTAGGTAGCTTTTTAATACCTCTTATCACTTTTACTAAGGTCGTTTATGTTCCAGAGACAAAGGTAAACTTTAATGATATAATGCTCTTAGCTGAAGAGACTCAATCTGATGTAACTACTTCTACACTATGGAGTAGAATGACGGTAGATGAAGTGGTATTTTTCATTTATATTCTTATAGCTAGTATCGCTCTTATATGGTTTTTTACTAAATATATTCGATTAAGAAAGCATTTGAAGAGTTTGCCGGTCAGTAACTTATTACCCAATATCTTAATAGATGAAACTACGAATGATCCTTATTCATTTTGGAATAAGATTGTTCTTCCTCTGAATTACAAGAACATTAATAGACTTGATTTGATAATTCAGCATGAGAATATTCATATTGTTCAAAAGCATAGTATTGATTTATTACTTATTGAATTTCTAAAACATTTGTTTTGGTTTAATCCATTATTAATATTAATGCAAAGAGCTATGAATCTGAATCTTGAGTATATCGTAGATAAAGAAGTGAGTGAACTTGTCGATACCTATGATTATCAAAGAGCATTAGTCGAATTCGAGTATGACAAAGTAATCCCCTATAACATGGTAAATACTTTCTCGAATTCAGATTTAAAAAAACGTGTTTTAATGTTAAATAACCAACAATCAACAATTATGAAAAAAATGAAGTTCTTATTATTAAGTCCTTTTATAGCATTATTTGTATTTTTTTTACAAATAGAGGTAAAGGCACAAGAAATAGCTAGTAACCAAGAAAGAGAAGATGATACTATTGTCGTAGATTATCCTGGTATAACAAAAAAGGATATGGAACAATCAACTATTACTAAAGATGAGGCAAGTGATTACAAGAGTGAAAATGAATTATCTAAAGAAGTAGAACTGAAGCGCAAAGAACTTGAAAATAAACAAGCTGAACTAAAGGTGAAAAGGGAATTACATCGCAAAGAACTTGAAAATAAACAAGCTGAATTGAAGGTGAAAAAGGAATTACATCGCAAAGAACTTGAAAATAAACAAGCTGAATTGAAGGCGGAAAGGGACTTATATCGACAAGAGGTAGAAGCTAAAATAGAGTCAAAACGCAATGAAATTAAAGAAAGAAACAACGCGCTAGTTCAAGAAAAAAACACCAAAATAGCAGAAGAAATAAGAGAACGTAATAGAAAATTAAATGAGGAAAGTGCTGCTAGACGTGTTGAAAATGAAAAAAGGTTGAGGGAAATTGACTTGAATCGTATAAGAAGAGGCCAAGCTAGTTTTGAGGAAGAGAGAAAAAAAAGTAATGCTGATTTTCTAAAAAATACTAAGATTTATTTACAAGGCAAATTTTATACTCTAGAAGATATAGAAGTGAAAAATATTTCACCTAAAGATTTAAAAAAAGTAATAATATATAATAAGTCTCAGTCACAAGAAAAATTTAATACAGATGGTTCTATAAGAGTCATTGAATATATTTTACGAGGCGAAGATGAACAAATAGATAGTTCAGAACCTAATATTATTATTAATGGAAATAAAAATGAGTCAGATAGGGTTATTAAAGCTGAAAAAGTAAAATTTGATAATGATTCCGCTGTAATTAATAATTGATTTTTTATAAAAATTAAATACTAGTTTTATATAAGGGCTTTGATATTTATTCAAAGTCCTTTTTTTATTAGTTTTATTTTTAATGCGAAATGTTGTTATAGGTAATTGTATTGGTAGATAATAGAATTATTTATGTCTAAGAGTCCCTTCGTCTAAATTATAAATAACAGTACATGTTTTTTCTAAATATTCTGTTGCATGGTCAACTATTATTATCATTTTAGACTTTGCTTTTTCTTGTATATAATGCGATAATTTTTCTCGTATTATAGGAGAAACGGCTACAAAAGGTTCATCTAATAAACAAAAGGGTTGAGGTAGATTTAATACATATAGTGTTTGTATAAGTTGTTGCTCACCATTTGATAGGGTGCTGATTTTTGTGTTTATATTGAAATGTAACTCCATAAGATCTATTACGTCTTTAGAAACGATATCTTTTATTTTAACGTGTTTAGGAAACATTATAAATTGTGGCTTATAGCTAAAATAGTTACTTAACTTATCTCTCTTTAAAATCACATTATTATCAATATTTATAAAAAGTTGAGTGGCTTTTACAGTTCCAAATAGTATTTTCAGCAACGATGATTTACCACTACCATTCCTTCCTGTAATTCCAATAATATCATTTGTCTTACCACATAGGTAAATGTTCTGCAATATTTTCTTATTATTTACTTCATAGATTAAACTATCTAATTCAAAATGGTGTGACATAGCTAAAATATTTTTTGAATGATAAATCTTAATGTCATTGCCATCATTGAATTTATAAAGAGAATGATAAAGCCTAGTTTATATAGATTTATTTTATTGTTTTTGATAAAATAAAATTCATGTCTTTTAAATGAATAAAAGTAGATAGCATATATCAAGACAGAGAGTATTGGGATCACCAATACAAATACATCGATCATTACTAAGGAAAGAACAATAGTAATTATGAAAACAGGAATTATGTATGTTTTAAGAATAAGCATCTAATGTATAATCTTTGAATACCTAAATATATCTTTTTTTATTTATTTTACTTATAATCAAGTGGTTGTTTCTATTCTCAATAAGTTAAAAGTTTTAAAAAAACTATTGATTCTTTTTCTATTAATTGTCAGAGCTATTTTATCTTGTTGATTTATAATTGATTACCGTTTTTAAAATCCTTATTAAGATTCATTTTAAAGAAAAAGAGGTGAGATTGCCTTATAAGAGTTTTAAGTATATTTGCGTATAAACTAATAACATCAATATGTTTTACAATATTATTAAACAAGCACATTCAGGAGTTGCATATTTAGCTCTTATTTTTCTTTTGATAGTAGTTATCAATGCTTTTTCAGGTCTTGCGACAAACAGAGAGTTTACTGAAAAAGATAGAAAGTTAGGTTTATTTGGATTGATTTTTTGTCACATTCAATTATTACTAGGATTGATTCTTTATTTTGTTTCACCAATGGTTCAAAGTTTTGGTGTAGCAATGAAAGATCCTTTATTAAGATTATATGCTGTAGAGCATCCATTGGTTAATATTATTGCTATTGTATTAATTACAATTGGTTGGTCTAAACATAAAAAGGCTACAGATAGTAAAGCTAAGTTTAAGAAATTCGCTATTTTTTATACGTTAGGTTTAATCTTGCTTTTATCAAGAATTCCTTGGAAAATGTGGTTACCAAGTTTATTTGCATAAATTAGAATTATATATTGACTAAAGGAGCTCATGTTGAGCTCCTTTTTTTGTTTGGTATATTTATTGCCTATAAATATCGGCTCTTCAATAATCGGAAGTATGAAATTTAAAAGTTATCTATTTATTTTGGTTGTTTTTATGATGTACAGTTTTACATCAGGGAATATTGTATTTAAAGACAATCATATTAAAAATTTAGTACCAGTTATCTCAGCTGATACCTTAAGAGAATTTAATGATTCGATTGTATTTGATGACGAAGAAGATGATGATTTGGAACTAGTGGATGAGGAAACAAAAGCATCTTATTATCACGATAAATTTACTGGTAAAAAAACAGCTAGTGGAGTAGTCTTTGATAATAAAAAATACACTGCAGCCCATAGAACATTGCCTTTTGGGACAAAAGTAAAGGTAACTAATGTTAAAAATAAACGATCAGTAATACTCACAATTACCGATAGAGGTCCTTTCGTAAAAGGGCGTGGAATAGATCTTTCAAAACAAGCTTTTTTTGAATTAACGGATAACAAGGCTCGTGGTGTTTTAGATGTAAAAATTGAAAAACTAACAAGTAGTGAGAACTAAACATCTATTAAAATCTATTTGCCTAACACTGCTCTTTTCTGTTTTTTTAATAAGCTGTAATAGTTCAAAAAGTGCTTTTAATTCAGAAAAAGGAAATTATAAAAACAATGTTGTTGCAAGTTATTACCACAAAAAATTTAATGGAAGGCGTACAGCAAGTGGGGAAAAATTCCACAATTCGAGGTTAACCGCCGCACATAAGTCACTACCTTTTGGAACAGTTGTTCGCGTCACGAATAAAAAAAATAAAAAATCTGTAAAAGTAAAAATCAATGATAGAGGCCCTTTTGTAAAAGGGAGAGAAATCGATTTATCAAAAAAGGCCTTTATGCGTATTACAGATAATAAGGATCATGGTTTATTAAATGTGGATATAAAGATTTTAAAAAAGTAATCCCTCTACCAATTTTTATAGGGCGTAGTTGATAAATAAGAATTGTAATATCTCTTATCACCAGTTACTTCTTTTCCTAACCATTCTGGTTTTTCAAAGTCTTCATTTTCATTTTGAAGTTCAATTTCGGCCATTATTAATCCCTCATTTTTTCCATGAAATACGTCTATTTCGAAGATATGATGATTTGATTTTACGAGATATCTTGTTTTCTCAATAATAAAATCTTCACATAGCGAAATTAGTTGTTTACCTTCCTCTAATGGTATTTCTTTTTCCCATTCAAATCGGCTAGTGCCTGCTTGATTACTTTTGCCTTTGATTGTAATATAGGCTTGTTGATCTTTAATTCTGATTCGCACAGTTCTTTCAGGATTCGAGTTTAAATAACCTTGAGCAATATGGTTATATTTGTAGGCTTGTTGGACAAAATTTTTATTGTTAAGTAAAAATTTTCTTTCAATTTCTATCATAGAGTTTTCGAATAAAAGTGTATTTTTATACCAAAATAAGTGAATTCTTGCGTAATTATTAATAAAATAATAGAAAGATTTTTTAATGAAATTAAGACATATGTTACAATCGCCTCACGGCATTGAGGAACTTTTCAATAAATATGTAATAGACGGAAAAGTATATGCAAATGATGATTTATCTTTCATAGTTGATTTAGTCCATATCTTTCGACCAAAGAATGTCAAAAAGGTCAAAAGAGTATCGATTGATGCTTTGTTAGCATATTTAAAAACACACGAACTTGAGCGAATTGCTTTGATGAATTACTTAGCAGAATTATTATCAAATCGTCGTTTTAGTCGCATGGTTTCAGATGCAGGTATACTACAAGATTCCGATTTCTTTTATGAGGTCAAAAAAAGATTATGGGCTAAGGTATTACCATATCAACCTGATAAAGATACGTATGAATATATTTTAAATCAAGTTTTTTATAAACATACAGATGCACAGTGGATTGATTTAATTCCTGATGCTCAATTACTAGATTTGCTAGGGTTATTACAGTTCAAAGGTATATTTGAAAATACGAAGGAAGGCTCAGTATTAAGTGAATTAATGATTTCTATTGGTTTAATCGCTCAACGTATGAGTGGTAGAGCAATGGAAAGTGCAATTATTCGAATGGTGCCTGAATACTCTCATTTAGAGAGTCCTTTTCTAGCATTAGAGAATGAGTTTATGGCGGTAGAGCAAAGTATCAGAAATGGCGAGATACAGTTTCTATTGCGATCGGATATTAACTATAAGCAAATAGTAATTCTTCATAAGCAGTGTATTGAATTTGTAAATCAGGCTTTTAAAAACAGTTCAAAATACGGTATTTCGATCAAGGTAAATCAGAGTTTATTGCGCTTAAGACAACAGTTACAACGTATTGAAATTCTCATTAATATAATGGTATTAGAAAACGATACCGATGAAGAGAAAAAACTAAAAACAATCGATCTTGCTAGAAGGCAAATTGAATATAATTGTTATAAATATAATGTAACAGGATTAGTAAAAGAAAGTACGCAATTAATATCTTATGAGATTACACAGCATACTGCTAAGACAGGAGAGCATTATATAACAAATTCTGCAAGCGAATATTGGTCAATGTTTAAAGGCTCAATGGGAGCAGGGATTGTCGTAGGTTTTATGTGTATTCTTAAAGTATATGCGCATGCTGCTGATGTTAGTGCTTTTGGACACGCATTGCTTTATAGTTTAAATTATGCATTAGGATTCTGTTTAATTTATTTATTAGGATTTACCCTTGCTACAAAGCAGCCAGCGATGACTGCAGCCACGATTATCAAGGCAATAGAAGATGGAAGAAAGAAACACTTAGAGAGTGGAGAAAAGCACGTTGGATTTGCCAAATTATTTGCCCGATTATTTAGATCTCAGTTTATAGCATTTATAGGTAACGTTATCTTAGCATTTCCTGTAGCGATGTTATTAATATGGGGAATTGATATGTTGTTCGGGATGAATATTGCTGAACATGGATGGCAAACAATGCTAGTAGATGCAGACCCTATTGAATCTCGTGCGTTATTTCACGCAGGAATTGCAGGTATCTTTTTATTCTTGTCAGGTATTATCTCTGGGAATATCTCCAATAAGAATAAACACAATCAAGTATATTACCGTATACAGGAGCATCCATGGTTAAAACGTAACTTAGGAATTAATAAAACTAATAAACTTGCAAAATGGGTTGAGAATAAATGGCCAGGTATTATGTCTAATGTTTGGTTTGGTATTTTTATGGGAACGTGTGGTACCATTGGTGCATTTATAGGATTAGGAATAGATATACGACATATCACTTTTGTCAGTGGTAACATTGCATTAGGGTGGTACGGATCTGGGTTTACTGCGCCTACATCTATGTTGATTTGGGCTTTTGTAGGGATGTGGTTAATAGGTTTTATGAACTTTATGGTAAGTTTCTCACTTTCGTTATTATTAGCATTCCGCTCTCGAAATATCCCTTTAAAAGAGACTAAAGAGCTTGGTAAAGCAACATGGAAATATTTTAAAAGTTTTCCTGTTGAGTTCTTTTTACCAACATCGAATAGTGTCGTAGAGAACCCTAGTAATTTAAGTACTGGGAAAAAAGAAGAAAAGAAAGAAGATAAAAATTAAATAATTTATTTTAAAAAAATAGGGGTACGGAATTGACGTGCCCCTTTTTTTGTTTGATGACTTTTGAGAATTACACGGAACAGTTGTTTATATAGTAAATCTCTTTCCTCGCTTATATAAAATGTCAGTACAATAGGGGTGACCCGTCCTAAAAAAACTGTACAGTTTTAAAAAGATTAACAGATGGGAACAAATCCAAAAAAAACACAAAAGACAAAAGAGCGTTATCACTTAAAATTTATCGCACAAATCGTTCAAGAAGTAGAGCAAGGAGCAAGTCAGAATTCAGTAATCCGTAAATACGATCTAAATAGATCTACAGTAAACTTATGGGTTAAAAAGTACGCTAGTAGAGAATACCACTCCACACGTAAGAATAAAGTTTATTCAGAAAGCCTTAAACGTCAAGTAGTTCATAGTATTACAGAGCATAAAATGACACCTAAAGAAGCTTGTATAGCATATGATGTAGAAAGTGTTAATACAATAAATAATTGGTTGTTAGATAATTACAATAAAAATATTGATATTTGTAATGAACCTATTATTCCAAGACTTATGGAAGATAAAATATCCAATTCAGAATCTTTAGAAGTTAAAGCTTTAAAAAAAGCATTAGCAGAAGCACAATTCAAAATAGTTGCCTTAAATACATTAATTGATGTAGCAGAAAAAAGTTTAGATATTGATATCAGAAAAAAGTCTGGTTCCAAACAGTTGAAGAAGTAAAGCTCTTATACCCAAGAAAGGGAATAGGAAAGATATGTCAATTGTTTGGTAAAACTCGAAGTGCTTATTATCAGTCAATAGATAGGTATGAACATCAATCTATCAAAGATGAGATTATCCTGCAAGAGGTTTTAAAAATTAGAGCTATTCTACCAAGAGTAGGAACTCGCAAGCTCCAACATATGCTGGAAGGGCGCCTAAGTTCTCATAATATAAGTATAGGAAGAGATTATCTGTTTGATTTATTAGATAGTCATAAAATGTTAGTTAGACAACGTAAACGAAAAGCATATACAACAGATTCAAGAGCTTGGAGAGGTCAATACTCGGATCTGTATAACGCAGTAGAAGTTACTCGACCAGAACAATTTTGGGTAAGTGATATAACATATATAAGATTAAATAGTACTTGGGGATATTTAAGCTTGATCACAGATGCTTATTCTCACAAGATAATGGGATATAGTTTTAGTCTAGATTTAACTACTAATGGATGTATACAGGCATTAAAAATGGCGTTAAATAACAGAATGTATACAGGGAAACTTATTCATCATTCAGATAGAGGTTGTCAATACTGTAGTAGCATATACACTAAATTATTACTAGAAAATAACATATCTATTAGTACTACACAATGCGGAGAGCCAAGAGACAACGCAATAGCAGAACGTGTAAATGGTATTATTAAAGGAGAGTTTAATCTAAATTATTCAAATTTAGGCTATCAAGGAACTGTTGAAAAAATTAAAAACAGTATAAATGCTTATAATCAAATTAGACCACACGATAGTTGTGATAGATTAACTCCTAATCAGGCACATTTAAGAACAGGTGTCTTAACTAAGAGATGGAAGAATTATTATAAAACTAATAAACAAAAAACAAAACTTGTACAGTCATAAAAGGACTAGTGATTCTGGCGGGTGCGTCCATAGTGAGTCCATGGTGAGTCCATAGTGTCTCTATTAATTCCCCTTGTTTTAATAGTGTCACAATGGATTAATTATGGAATGAACTTACTTACATTGCGCATCAAATTACTACAATACTGAAGTCATTATATATTGATGTCTTTGACTCCTATTGTATCTGTTATATTTGTTTAATGACTTTGTTATAAAATTAAAGCCTGCATTTGCAGGCTTTAATAATTTATTCGTGATGATTTTTATTTCTTTTTTCGGTCAAATTGTTTTTTAGCATTTCAGATTGTTCAGCAAATTCAAGTCTCGAAACATTAATGTAATCTTCGAGGTTGTGTATATTTTTTGCTAATTTTCGTAGAGATGCACGATCACTAGTAATAAAAAGTTCACTTTGTGTACGAGCCTCTTCATGACTAAACCCTAGTTTTTCAAGCATTACTGCTCCTACATATACAGCGGTAAAGAATGTCTCACGATAAACTTCTGTAAGTCCTTCTTGTAAATATTCGTAGGCATTTTTACGATTTTTTGCACGAACAATTACTTCTACAGAAGGGAAATTTTTACGTAATATTTCCACTAACTGTTGGTTTACTTCTGGTGGATCCATTGCAGCAATTACGTAGTCAGCTTGGTCAACACCTATTGACTTTAAAATATTTATAGAAGTCGCATCACCGTAGTAAACATTAAAACCTAGTTTTCGTAAGTGATCTACTCTCTCTGCGTCATTATCTAATACTAGAATTGGAATATTATTAGCTTGTAATAATCTACCAATAGTGTTTCCAAAATCACCAAATCCAGCAATTACTATTTTTTTCTCAGCACTAATATGTGATAAGTCATCATATTCTTGTTTTTCTGAAGTAGAAGGAGTAAGCCCTAAATAAGGAGCAATCCACTTCTCATTGAGCAATAATAATATTGGTGTAACAACCATTGATAAAGCCGTTGTTGCTAATAGATAGTCATACCACTCTTGGGATATAAGGTTAATAGTTTTTCCTAAAGCTAAAATAACAAAGGCAAATTCTCCTATTTGTGAAAGCAAGATGGCAAATAAGAAAGATTGATCTTTAGGGAATTTTTTCCATTTACCTATTGCTAGCAAAACAAGAGCTTTGATACTCATTGTCCCTACTAATAGTCCTAATATCATTAATGGTTGATTAATAATAATACCAAAGTTGATAGTTGAACCAACTGCAATAAAGAATATCCCAAGTAAGAGCGCTTTAAAAGGCTCAATATCGCTTTCTAATTGATGCTTATAAGGGTTATTAGCTAATACAACACCAGCAATAAAAGCTCCTAATGCAGGACTCAGTCCTACTTGTTGCATTAATAATGATACTCCAATCACTAAAAGCAAAGCAGATGCTGTATAAATCTCTCTAATTTTTAATCTTCCTACTGATTTGAATAAAGGATTAACAATATAATTACCCACTAAGAAAATTACAGAGATTGCACCAAGTATTGCAAGTGTTTTCATGATAACAGGAGCACCATCTAACCAGCTATCACTATTTGTAGCAATTGGCGTTTGTGAACCAACGGCTAGTAATGGGATAATTGCCATCATAGGGATTACCATAATATCTTGGAAGAGTAGAACGGCAAAACTAGATTTACCAGCATTAGATTTGTTTAACCCCCGTTCAGAAATGGTTTGCAAAATAATTGCAGTAGAAGACATTGTAACCACAAATCCCATTGTGATGGAAGTACCTATGCTAAGGTCAAATCCCCATCTGGCAATGGCTGCAATGATAGCAGTGGTACCTAATGCTTGTGCTGTACCGAGGCCAATTATCTCGTTTTTAATTTTCCAAAATTCTTTAGGATCTAATTCTAAACCAACAAGGAATAACATCATAACAACACCGAATTCGGTAGCATGCATAATGTCAGCTCCGTCGTTACCAACAAATTTTAGAACAAAAGGACCTATTAATACCCCAGCAAATAGGTATCCTAATACGGAACCCATACCTAATTTTTTAGAGATGAGTACACAAACAACTGCGGCAAATAAAAAGATAAATGCCTGTGCTAAAAAGTCATTCATTAATAATGGTAATTTTTATACTTGTTTTTCAAAAGTTGTTAGTTATGAATTACTTATAGATTTTCAGCTAATATCTCTCTAAAAAAGAGTATTATTCTTAAATCTTTTTCAATTTTCTTCATAGCTCTTACAAATTTATAAAAAAAGATAAGTTAGAGCAGGTATAAAACTTTAAAAATGATAATATTTTTTTATAGAACATTTAATTTTCTTGTAAATTCGATTCGTAGTTAAGTAGCAGAGTATGAATCGCAAAATAATACATATTGATATGGATGCTTTTTATGCTTCAGTAGAACAATTAGACTTTCCTGAACTTAGAGGAAAGGCGATTGCGGTAGGTGGAAGTAGTGAGAGAGGTGTAGTGGCAGCGGCAAGTTATGAAGCTAGGGAATTCGGTGTGAGGAGTGCTATCAGTGGAGTTCTTGCTAAAAAAAGATGTCCACATTTAATATTTGTGAAGCCAAGATTTGATAGATATAAAGAAATTTCACGAGAAATAAGAAAAATATTTCATGAGTATACAGATTTAGTTGAGCCATTGTCACTTGACGAGGCTTTCTTAGATGTAACAAAGAATAAAATTAATTGTCCTAGTGCTACATTAATCGCTTATGAAATTAGAAAGAAGATTTATGAGCGATTGCAGTTAACTGCCTCAGCGGGTATTTCCATTAATAAGTTTCTGGCAAAAATTGCTAGTGACTATAATAAACCTAATGGACAGAAAACTATTAATCCTGATGAGGTAATTGAATTTTTAGAAAATCTAGAGATTAAAAAGTTTTTTGGGATAGGGAAAAAAACAGCTGAGAAGATGTATCACTTTGGCATTTTTACAGGGAAAGATTTAAAAGAAAAGTCTTTAGATTTTTTAGTTACTCATTTTGGTAAAGCAGGAACTGATTATTATAATATTGTAAGGGGAGTACATGAGTCACCAGTACAACCTAATCGTAAAATTAAATCTGTAGGAACAGAGCGAACATTTGATGAGAATTTATCTTCTGAAGTGTTTTTAATGGAAAGACTAGATTTAATTGTCGAAGAATTAGGTTTACGCTTAAAAAAACAAAATGTTGCTGGAAAGACAATAACTTTGAAATTGAAGTATTCGGATTTTAGTCAGCAGACAAGAAGTGCTACTGTACCCTATTATATTTCTGATCGCGAGCTTATTTTAGATAAAGTAAAGGAACTTTTATATCAAGAAAAGTTAAAAGATTCTGTTCGACTCATAGGAGTAGCGGTATCTAATTTAAATACTGAAGCTAGTAAGAAGCCAATAGCTGTTCAATTGAGATTTAATTTTTAAAGAAAATATTTATAGAAATGATAAAACCAGAGTTTTTAAAAAGAGGGGATAAAGTTGTAATTGTTTGTACAGCTAGAAAGTTTAGCATCGAAGAGGCACAACCTGCAATATCTCTTTTAGAATCTTGGGGATTAATACCAATTTTAGGTAATACAATTGGCTTGGATAACTTTCAATTAGGCGGTAGTGATGAAGAGAGAGCCAATGATTTTAATCAACAGTTAGCTGATCCATCTATAAAAGCAATATGGTGTGCTAGGGGTGGATATGGGACAGTTCGTATAATAGATAAGATTGATTTTAGTTTATTGCTTAAGCATCCAAAATGGCTTATAGGTTTTAGTGATGTTACAGTTTTGCATAATCATATTCACAATCTTAAAGTGGAAACTATTCATGCTATTATGGCTTTCAGCGTACCTAATGCTACAGAGGAATCTAAATCATCTTTGCGAAAAGCTTTATTTGGAGAGGAATTAGAGTATAAAATTGAAAGTAGTGAAGATAATAGAAACGGTTATGGACAAGGTGAATTAATAGGAGGAAACTTGTCAATTATTTATAGTTTATTAGGCTCGAAGTCAGCAATTACCACTGATAATAAGATTTTGTTTATCGAAGATTTAGATGAGTACCTTTATCATATTGACCGTATGATGTATAATCTTAAGCGAAACGATTTGCTAAGCAATTTAAAAGGACTAATCATAGGAGGGATGACCGATATGCACGATAATTCAATCCCTTTTGGATATGATGCTGTTTCAATAATTAAAGAGATTACAAAAGAATATAATTATCCTATAGTATTTAATTTTCCAGCAGGCCACGGTGATGAAAATAGGGCATTAGTATTTGGTAGTACCGTGGAATTAAATGTTGAAGATAGTGCAGTGACTCTAAAGTTTTAAATATGGCAACACATAATGATCTTGGGAAAATTGGAGAAGATAAAGCAGTGGAATTTTTGCAAAATTTAGGTTATGAAATTCTATGCAGAAACTGGCGCTTTAAAAAATTGGAATTAGATATTGTGTGTTTGTATAAAGGTATTTTAATTTTCGTGGAGGTAAAGACTAGGAGTTCGGTAGAATTTGGTCTACCTCAAGATTTCGTAAAACAGACAAAGATTAAAAAACTTTTATCAGCAGCTAATGCTTACATTGAAGAAAATAATAGAGATGAGGAAGTGAGATTTGATATAATAGCTATTCACAATATTTCACAGAAATATATCATTGAACATATTGAAGATGCATTTTACTTCTTCTAAGAAGAGTATAATAACATAATTAGTTATACTTCAAGGAAATTAGGGCTTAATTTTTGGGTTTGTATAAATTGCAGCAATAAAATATGATATTCTAAAAATATTAAGCGTTTTGTTGATTAAAAAATCTTTTTTTATTGTTAAAAAGAGTGTATTATAAGGTAATTTATTTTAAAAAGTCTTAATAAGTTTTGCTGATTATTTAGAATCAATATACATTTGTAGGAATATTTTAATTTTAATCAGTCTAAAATAATATTTATTTAATTATGAGAACAATTGCTACAATTTTTTTTAGTGCTTGTTGTGCAGTAGGGAGCTTCGCTCAATCTTCTACATTAAAGGGAAGAGTGGTAGATGAGGTTAATAAACCACTTCCATTTGCAACAATTTATGTTGAAAATACTAATATTACTACACAGACAAACGAAAACGGTGAGTATATTTTAAGAGATGTTCCTCATGGAAAACAATCAATTAAAGCTTCATTCATTGGGTTTTCTTCATCAGTTAGAGAGTTTAACGTTACTAAAAAAGATGAGGTAGCTAATTTCTTATTAGTGAATGATGGTCAATTGGCTAATATTACAGTATATGGTCGATCTAATAAAAATGTAAAAAAATTACAGTACTTAACTAGATTGCCATTAGGACTTCAAGATCAAGTACAATCAATCAGTATTGTATCAGATCACATTATCCAAGAACAAGGAGCATTGACAATCACTGAAGCTGCACGTAACGTAGCTGGGGTAACTCAGTTTGCTACTTATGGTGGAGCAAAAGAGAGTATGTCTATACGTGGATTCCGTGGTACACCAGTATTGAGAAATGGTGTGGCTATGGATTCAGACTTTAGAACTGCTTCTGCTATTGCTGATATGCAAGGTGTGGAGAGTCTAGAGGTAATTAAGGGTTCTGCTGCAATTCTACAAGGGATAGGAAACGGACTAGGTGCTGCTGGTGGGGTAATTAACCTTGTCACTAAATCGCCAAACTTCCAAAACAAAAGAGAGGTTAGTTTCCGTACAGGTAGTTATGGACAAGTAAGACCTACGTTAGATTTCGAACAAGTACTAGATAAAAAAGAAACAGTGTCTTTCAGATTCAATGGTGCTTATGAACGCAACGATGGATGGAGAAAATACGTAAATAACGACCACTTCTATATTAACCCATCGTTGGCTTGGAAGATTGATGACAAGACGAAGTTGACATTAGAGATGGACTACTTATATGGTGATTATACACCAGATAGAGGATCAGTTAACTTAGCTCCAGATTACATAGATGCTATGTATGATATGCCTCACAATAAATTCTTAGGGTTTAAACAAGATAATATGAACGTTCAAGCGTTGAACTACACTGCTCGTTTTGAAAGACAATTGACAGATAAGTTAAGCGTTAGATTATCTACAGTAAACTCTATCTACAAAACAGATACTGAAAATTCTTCAATTGCACTAATGGATAAACAAGAAAACATTACAGATTGGAGTCAATTTGCATATAGAAAAAGAACATTAGGAAGAAGTGATAGAGATGATAGGAACTCTGTGATTCAGTTAGACTTTGTAGGTAAAGATATTTTCACTGGAATTTTGAAACACACCTTCCAATTAGGATTTGACTATAGAGAGAATCGTTTAGAAACACACGGGTATGAAGGGTATTTGAATGGTAAACTTTTCCAAGATGAAATTAATGTATTAGGCGATATCAATAATAACCGTCCTGATGGAATCGAATATAGACCTGCTAAGAGAGGACCTTACACTAAATCTGTGACTCCTACTTATGGATTTATGGCACAAGACTATATCCAAATTGGAGATAAATTAAGTGCATTATTGGGAATTAGATATAGTAGATTAAACGGAAACACCACTCAGAATGCAACAGTGGATAGATGGAATCCAGTAATTGGTTTAATCTTCAAACCACAAGAGAACATCAGTACTTTTGCTTCATATACAACAACAACTAGCTTGAGACAATCAAACTATGCAATGGCTGATGGTGGATTTGCTGGACCACAAGATACAGATCAGTTTGAGTTCGGATTCAAATCTAATTGGTTCAATGATCACTTAGGAGTTAACTTTAGTTACTACTTCATCACACAGGATAATTTATTAGCTGAGGTAATTGATCAGGATGGAAAAGGAACTAATACTTACGCAAAAGTAGGTAGCCTTAAGAGAAATGGATTCGAATTAGAAGTAAACGGAAAGATTACGAATAATTTAGAAGTAATGTTAGGGTATGCCAACTTAGTAGCTAGATACCAAGATAGTCCTAACTATGTAGATGGTTCAGCACCGATGAATGCTCCAGAGCACAGTGCTAATGGATGGGTAAACTACAAATTTACAGATGGTAAGTTAAATGGTTTATCACTTGGATTAGGAGTTTATTATGTAGGAAAACGTCCAGTTAACGAATATACAAGAACGTCTGATGGACACGGTTCATATGTGAATGAACGTCCATTTGACATGCCAGAATATACTACTGTGAATGCACAGATAGGATATACATATAAAAATGCAACAATCAAGGTATTTGCAAACAATATGTTTGATCAACTTGGGTATACTTCTTACTACAGAGGAGGATATATCAATGAGATTGCTCCTAGAAACTTCGCAGCTCAATTAACATATAGATTTTAATAATCTTAGATAAGATATAGTTAGTAATATACAACAAACACGATTTTATAATTTATAGAATCGTGTTTGTTCTTTTTATAAGGCTTTTTATGAAAACAAAAAAGAATTAACTTGTATCAGCGGTTAAGGCTTATATTGAAGAAAATAATAGAGATAAGGAAGTAAGATTTGATATAATAGCTATTCACAATACTTCAAAGAAATATATCATTGAACATATTGAAGATGCATTTTTCTACTTTTAAAAGTCTTTTTACTAGTAAAATGGTAATTATTGTTTGTTTATATAATTTATTATTGTTTTAATGTTTGTTTTTTATGATTTGTGTTAATAATTGTTTAGATAACTTTGTGTTAGTTAATTTAGTCTAAATAATTTAAAAAAAACATGAAAATATTAAATACTTTATTATTTATATTATGTTCTTGTGCTATTAGTTTTGCACAAACTTCAACTTTGAAAGGGAAAATAGTTGATGATAAAAACAAACCGGTTTCTTATGCCATTATAACTATTGATGATATTGGAGTGCCAAGTCAATCTGATGAAAATGGAGAGTTTTATATTGAAAATATAACCAAAGGAAAAAACAAATAACAATATCTTTTGTAGGATATCAGCCTATTAATAAAACGATTAATATTACTAAAGATAATGAGTATTTCGATTTTAATTTAATACAAACTTCAAATGAGCTTAGTAATATTACTGTTTTTGGAAAGAGTAATAAGAATGTGAGACAATTGCAGAATTTGACTAGAATTCCTTTAAGTATTCAAGATCAGATTCAGAATATATCTATTGTATCAGATGCTGTAATTGAAGACCAAGGAGCTCTTTCAATTACAGATGCAGCACGAAATGTGGCAGGAGTTACTCAATTTGCAAGTTATGGTGGAATATACGAGAGTATGACTATGCGAGGTTTCCGTGGAACTCCTGTTTTAAAAAATGGTGTTTCTTTGGATTCTGATTTTAGAACTGCTTCGGGAATCATTGATATGCAAGGAGTAGAAAGTATTCAAGTATTAAAAGGTTCTGCATCTTTAGGACAAGGGATAGGAAATGGACTAGGTGCTGCAGGAGGAGTTATTAATGTTATTACTAAGACTCCTAATTTTAAAAATAAAAGAGAGGTAGGTTTTAGAGCAGGAAGCTATGGTCAAATTAGACCAACCGTTGATTTTGAACAAATTTTAGATGAAAAAGAAAAGTTATCTATAAGATTTAATGGTGCATATGAAAGAAATGATGGATTTAGAATTCATACAGCAAGTGATAAATTTTATGTAAATCCAACTTTAGCATATAAACCAGATGATAAAACTACTATAACTGTTGAATTTGATCATTTAGAAAACAATGCTGTTCCTGATAAAGGTACCGTTAATTTAGGACCAGATACAGCAAATAATCTTTATAAAATGCCGCATAATAAATTCCTAGGCTTTAAAGGAGACTATTATGATTCAAATATTACAACTTATGGATTACAAGTTGAAAGAAATTTGAGTGACAAATTCAGTTTGCGCTTTTCTTCTATAAAAGCTATAAATAAAGCTGATCAAAGAGGGGCAACTATTAGTAGACATACTGGGAAAATAACAAGTGTTGATGATATTGGTCTTATTAATCGTGGTCTATCAAAATCCCAAAGTAAAGACGAAAATGCAGTTGTTCAAATTGATTTTGTAGGAAAAGATATTTATACAGGGTTTGCTAAACATACCTTCCAAGTAGGATTTGATTTCAGAGAAACAAAAGTGACGACAGAAAAATATGCAACATTAAAAGATGGAAAAGAACTAGGTAGAGGAGGATTTTTTGATACTGTTAATGTATTAGGTTCAATAGATAATAATGACCCCCTAAATGCTAGTTTTAAATATAATGGTTCGTCAGTAGTTAAAACTCCTACCTATGGATTTATGGCTCAGGATTATGTAGAATTAGGAGATTACATTACTGCATTAATTGGATTAAGATATAGTAGATTAAATGGAGTAAATGTTAAAGATGCAACTGTTGATCGTTGGAATCCTATTTTTGGGTTAATAGTTACACCTATTGAAAATATAAATGTGTTTGGATCATATACTACAACTACAAGTCTTAGACAATCTAATAATAAACTTTTAAATGGTGGCTTTGCTGGACCTCAAGATACGAAACAATGGGAATTTGGTGTTAAATCAAGTTGGTTTAGCGATCAATTGCTTGTTAATATTACTTATTTTGATGTTAAAAACTCAAATTTGTTAGCTCAAGTTTATCAGGAAAATGGAGAAGCTGTCGCTGGGATATATCACAAATCAGGTGATTTAAAAATAAAAGGATTTGAATTAGAAGTAACAGGAAAAATTACTAATGATCTAGAAGTTATGCTTGGTTACGCATATTTAGACGCAAAATATAAGGATAGTCCAATTTATGAAAATGGTTCAGCTCCAATGAATGCAGCTAAAAACACAGCAAATGGTTGGTTAAATTATAAATTTTCACAGGGTAATTTAAAAGGTTTAGGAATAGGTGCTGGAGTTTACTATGTAGGTAAGAGACCTGTAAATGAGTTTAATTTAAGACCAGATAAACATGGAAGTATGATTGGAAATAAACCGTTTGATATGCCTGATTATACTACTATTAATACTCAAGTTTCATATACGTATAAGAATGCAACTTTAAGAGTGTTTGCCAATAATATTTTCGATAAAATTGGATATACATCTTATTATAGAGGTGGTTACATCAATGAAATTGCTCCTCGAAATTTTGCAGCACAAATAGTGTATAATTTTTAATTTTAACTAAAAAACGATTTTACTTATTAAGTAAAATCGTTTTTTTTATATCTAGCTTAGATTTTACTTAATCTTTGAGTCGGAAATAGTTGATATAAGAAAAATTACTCTTTTATAATATGGGTAATGTTCTGTATAACTTTTAAATCAGATATAACTTGTATCTGATTGTAAATCTTAAACATCGTAATTTGGTTGAATAGAAAGACATAGAAGGTGTTATAAGGAAAAGTATAACATTTCTTTATAATTGTACACTTAATATCTTTAATAAAAAATGTAACTTTGCTTAATAACCTAATTATAGATTTAATATTATGTATCCAGAAGAAATAGTACAACCAATGCGTCAAGAATTAGTTGATGCAGGGTTTCAAGAATTACATACAGCAGCAGATGTAGATGCTATAATTGAAAAAGGAGGAACAACATTAGTTGTTGTGAACTCGGTTTGTGGATGTGCGGCACGTAATGCTAGACCAGGAGCTATTATGAGCTTATCTGGTGCAAAAAAACCAGATAATATCGTAACTGTATTTGCAGGAGTAGATAAAGACGCTGTTGATGCAGCTCGTAAGCATATGTTTCCATTTCCTCCATCTTCACCAGCTATGGCTTTGTTTAAAGATGGCGAATTAGTACATATGTTAGAAAGACATCATATTGAAGGTCATCCAGCAGATATAATTGCTGAAAATCTTAAAGGAGCTTTTCAAGAATATTGCTAAAATTCAAGACCACCTAAAGGGTGGTCTTTTTTTAATGTATATTTGCTTACAAACAATTAAGCAAATGCAAAAAATAATATCTTACCCTTTTTCAGTTCTTTTTGTAGTATTGCTACTATTAGTCTTGATTGTATTCCATGCTCTTCAATGGCTTGCTTTTAATCTTTTTGGATATAAAGCTCATAAGAAAGTGGTAGACTGCATGGTATGGTGGCTGTTAGCTTCAACTACAGTTTTAGGAACAACTTATCGTTTAAGAGGTACTAAAAAATTACCAACAGATAAGCCTATTATTTTTATTTCTAATCATCAAAGTATGTTTGATATTCCTGTAATTATTTGGTTTTTCAGACATAATCATCCAAAGTTTGTTAGTAAAAAAGAGTTAGGAAAAGGTATTCCTAGTGTTTCTTACAATCTTACCCACGGTGGATCAGTTCTTATTGATCGAAAAGATGCTAAACAAGCATTATCTGCAATTAAACAATTAGGAGAATACATAAGTAAATATAACCGCTCTGGAGTTATCTTTCCTGAAGGGACTAGGAGTAAAGATGGTAAATTGAAAAGGTTTTCGGAAAATGGTGTTAAAATGCTTTGTAAGTATGCCCCCGATGCTTATGTTGTGCCATTAACAATTAATAACTCATGGAAGTTATTCCGTTTTGGTAATTTTCCTTTTGGAATGTTTACTAAGATTGAACTTTATGCCCATGAGCCAATGAAAGTTTCAGACTATACATTTGAGGAGATTTTTACTAAATCTGAAGAAATGATTAAATCAAAACTTAAATAAATAACAATAAATAGATCCCCTTAATTACTCAAACAAACTAAACCAAACCGAAAGTAGTAAAGGGCGTAAAAACACTAAATTATGTCATTACAAAATGTACGTCTAGAAGTAATGCAATTTCTAGAAAAAAATATAGATAATTTTGTCGATAATTATCTTATCCCTGTTGAGAAAATATGGCAACCTTCAGATTTATTGCCTGATTCAGAGAAAGA
The DNA here is from genome assembly GCF_000246945.1 of Myroides injenensis M09-0166. Classification (GTDB taxonomy): domain Bacteria; phylum Bacteroidota; class Bacteroidia; order Flavobacteriales; family Flavobacteriaceae; genus Flavobacterium; species Flavobacterium injenense. The sequence continues at coordinate 1,571 of NZ_BAEX01000031.1, read as the reverse complement.
AGAGTTCATCGATGAAGTTAAAGAACTAAGAGAATATGCCAAAGAATTACCTTATGATTTTTGGGTAGTACTTGTTGGTGATACTATAACTGAAGAAGCTTTGCCTACTTATGAATCATGGTTAATGGATGTCGAAGGAGTAAAGCAAAAAGAAGGTGAAGGTGGTAACGGATGGGCTAAATGGATTCGTCATTGGACTGGTGAAGAAAATAGACATGGTGATTTATTGAATAAATATTTATATCTGTCAGGAAGAGTTGATATGAAAGAAATAGAGATTACAACACATCATTTAATTAATGATGGATTCGATCCTGGTACAGATAGAGATCCTTATAAAAATTTTGTATTCACTAGTTTTCAAGAGTTAGCTACTTATATTTCTCATAATAGAGTTGCAAAATTAGCTAAACAATATGGGGATCATAAATTATCTAAAATGTGTCGTTTAATTGCAGGGGATGAAATGAGACACCATCATGCTTATAGTGAATTTGTAGAGCGTATTTTTAAAGTTGATCCAAGTGAAATGCTTTTAGCTTTTACGGATATGATGAAACGAAAAATTACTATGCCTGCAAATTTAATTAGAGAATCAGGAGGTAAAATGGGAGATGCATTTGAAAAGTTTTCTGATTCAGCACAGCGTATTGGCGTTTATACAGCGCATGATTATATTGATATTATGCAGAAATTAATTGATAGATGGCAAATATCTACATTAAATGGGTTGACTGATGAGGCAGAGAAAGCTAGAGATTATTTAATGAAATTGCCTGCAAGAATGACGCGTATTGCTGAACGTATGGTAATAGAGAAGGAGCCAGCTGTTTTTAAATGGGTGCGACCAGCTCTGATAAAATAAAAACAACAACACAATATATAATGGACAAACGAATAGATCAAGTTATTTTTTATGTAAAAGAAGAATTGAGAAATGCTGAAAGTGGACATGACTGGTTTCATATTGAAAGGGTTTATAGAAATGCTTTAAATATTGCAGCTAAAGAAGGTGAAGTAAATCTTACTGTAGTTAAATTGATTGCACTATTACATGATATTGCAGATAGTAAATTTAATAATGGAGATGAATCCTTAGGTCCAATAAAAGCACGTAATCTTTTATCGAATCTATTGTTTGATGAAGCCGTTATTGATCATGTGGTGAAAGGAATAGAGAATATATCTTTTAAAGGTGGAAATTTTGAGCAAAGGTTTAAATCTAAAGAATTAGATATTGTTCAAGATGCTGATCGATTAGATGCTATCGGTGCTATTGGTATCGCGAGAACTTTTAATTATGGTGGATTTAAGAATCATGTACTTTATGATCCTGCTGTAGATCCAGTTTTTGGAATGTCAAAAGAAGAGTATAAAAAACATCAGGGTACTACTATAAACCACTTTTATGAAAAGTTGTTAAGATTAAAAGACTTAATGAATACTGAAGCTGGTAAAGAACTTGCAGAGAATAGACATAAGTTTATGGAAATCTACCTTGCTCAGTTCTATAGTGAGTGGGAAGGAGATGCATAGTAAACTTTCTTAAAATAATATTATAAATAAAAAAA
>NZ_BAEX01000032.1 GCF_000246945.1 Myroides injenensis M09-0166 | reverse complement strand
TCCACTAATAGGTTTTAGCAACAATTTTAATAAAACTACTTTTGAAAGTATTAAAACAACTTTTATTCAGCATTCTGAAACAATAAAAGTATCATTAAAAGATTCTAAAATTGGTAGCAATAAAAATAAAGAAAGTTTTGAACAATTATATGAAGAGTTAATCTCCTATATTCTAAAAGAGCATTCAGATAAAGAATTTAGAAGTGTAATTTTTAAAACAAAAATTAACACTAATGATAATACTATCGCAATAAGCGATATTAAATTTTATCAAGATAATTCATTTGCTGTTGGTCTAAGTCAAATTTTTGAGAATAAGAATAATGAGATCGAAATTGAGGGCGTTTCCATTGAAGCTAAAGAAGATAATAGTAATGAAGACTTAAAAAAAGCTAAAGTTTTAGCAGAGAACTTATTTAAAGCAGTTAATTCAAAAGAATTTAAAACTAATAACATTATTAGTTCGTCTGTGGATTTAAATTATCAAACGATTGAATAGAAAAGGCTCTTGTAATAAGTTACAAAAGCCTTTTCTATTTTATAATCTTAATAAGAGTTTTTCTGTTTCTTTTGCGTTTATATTTTCATGCGACGCATTATAAACAGCCTTACCCTTTGAAATTATTAATAATTGAGGAGATTCATGATTAATTTGAAAACGGTCAGCTATTTCAATTGAAATTAATTTATGTTGAACGACATCAACCATATAACAATTAATAGCTGTAGGATTTTCAAAGCTTGATTCAAAATTGCGCAGTGCAAATTTACTAATATAACAGCGTGGACTATTTTTAAAAATGACTACTGCCCTATCTTCTGACTCTTTAATAATCTCATCGATTTGTTTACTCTCTGTTAAGTTTATCCAATTCATAAGACAAAATGTATAATTATAATATGTATTTAAGTTAAAAACACTGACTAATTGACAGATTTTTTATTTAATAAACTAAATTTAATGACATCTAGTCATATTTAATACTATGGAACATTAATTGTTTTGTAGTGTGTAACAAGATAACTAAAAAAAATTGATATATGAATTTAAATAACTTTACAATTAAATCGCAGGAGGCCATTCAACGTGCACAAGTAATAGTACAAAGTCTAGGCCAACAACAAATAGAAAATGAACACATCTTTAAAGCGATAATGGAGGTTGATGAAAATGTAACTCCTTTCCTTTTAAAGAAATTAAATATAAACCTTGAAACATTCAAATCTGTTTTAGATGCTACTATTGCAAGTTTTCCAAAAGTTTCTGGTGGACAAATTACTCTTTCTAGAGAAGCAAATTATGCGCTTAATGAAGCTCAAGCTATTGCTACTAAAATGAAAGATGAATTTGTTTCTATTGAGAATATAATACTTGCAATTTTTAAATCTAAATGTAAAGTTTCTCAGATCTTAAAAGATCAAGGAGTTACTGAAAAGCAATTAGAAGCAGCTATAAATGAAATTAGAAATGGACAAAGAGTAACTTCATCTTCGGCTGAGGATACATATAATTCACTTAACAAATATGCTAATAACTTAACAAAGCTTGCTAACGAAGGCAAATTAGACCCAGTAATTGGTCGTGATGAAGAAATTAGACGTGTTTTACAAATCTTAAGTAGAAGAACAAAAAATAACCCAATGTTAATTGGTGAACCTGGGGTTGGTAAAACTGCAATTGCTGAAGGACTTGCACATCGTATTGTTCAACAAGACGTTCCTGAGAATTTAAAAGATAAGCAAATATATGCTTTAGATATGGGAGCACTTATTGCAGGTGCAAAATATAAAGGTGAGTTTGAAGAGCGATTAAAGTCAGTAGTAAAAGAAGTAACTTCTTCTGAAGGTAATATAATTTTATTTATTGATGAGATTCATACTCTTGTTGGTGCTGGTGGTGGTGATGGCGCTATGGATGCTGCAAATATCCTTAAACCAGCCTTAGCACGTGGTGAGTTAAGATCAATAGGTGCAACTACTCTTGACGAATATCAAAAATATTTTGAAAAGGATAAAGCATTAGAACGTCGTTTTCAGAAAGTACTAGTAGATGAGCCTGATACTGAGAGTGCAATTTCAATCTTACGTGGTATTAAAGAAAAATATGAAGCGCATCATAAAGTGCGTATTAAAGATGAAGCTATTATCGCTGCAGTAAATCTATCTGAACGTTATATTACTAACCGCTTCTTACCAGATAAAGCTATTGACTTAATGGATGAGGCTGCTGCTAAATTGAGAATGGAAATTAATTCTAAACCAGAAGAATTAGATGTTCTTGATCGTAAAATTATGCAGTTAGAAATTGAAATTGAAGCTATCAAACGTGAGGATGATGAAGATAAATTAAAATCATTAGGTCTTGAGTTAGGCAACTTAAAAGAAGAGAGAAATGATATTTTTACAAAATGGCAATCTGAAAAAGAAGTTGTAGATAGAGTTCAAAATATTAAACAGGAAATTGAATCTTATAAACAAGAAGCTGAAAAAGCTGAACGTGAAGGAGATTACGGTAAAGTAGCGGAAATACGTTACGGAAAGATTAAAGATGCACATGAAAAACTAGAACAAGCTCAGAAAGAATTAGATGATAATCAAGATGGACAATCATTAATTAAGGAAGAAGTAACTAGTGAAGATATTGCTGAAGTTGTAGCTAAATGGACAGGAGTTCCTGTTACTAAAATGCTTCAAAGTGATAGGGAAAAATTATTACATCTTGAAGATGAATTACATAAACGTGTAGTTGGTCAAGATGAAGCTATTGAAGCTATAAGTAATGCTGTACGTCGTAGCCGCGCTGGACTTCAAGATCCTAAAAAACCGCTTGGTTCTTTCCTATTTTTAGGAACAACAGGTGTTGGTAAAACAGAGCTTGCAAAAGCTTTAGCTACTTACCTATTTGATGATGAAAATGCTATGACTCGTATAGATATGAGTGAATATGGTGAAAGACATAGTGTTAGTAGATTAGTTGGAGCGCCTCCAGGGTACGTTGGTTATGATGAAGGTGGACAATTAACTGAAGCTGTAAGAAGAAAACCTTATTCAGTAGTTCTACTTGATGAAATAGAAAAAGCTCACCCTGATACTTTTAATATTTTATTACAAGTACTTGACGAAGGTCGCCTTACTGATAATAAAGGTCGTACAGCTGATTTTAAAAATACTATTATAATTATGACCTCTAATATGGGAAGTCACATTATACAGGAAAAATTTGATAGTACTGATGATGTTTATAAAGCGTCAGAAGAAGCTAAAGAAGGTGTTCTAAATGAATTAAAGCAATTAGTACGTCCTGAATTCTTAAACCGTATTGATGAAGTAGTAATGTTTACTCCATTGAGTAAAAAAGATATTTTAGAGATTGTTGATATTCAATTACACAATGTATTTAAGATGTTAGCTCATCAAAATATTCATATGGATGCTACTCCAGAAGCTAGAGAGTTATTAGCTAAAAGAGGTTATGAACCACAGTTTGGAGCAAGACCGGTAAAACGTGTGATTCAGAAAGATGTACTAAATACATTATCAAAAGAAATCTTATCAGGTAAAGTTAAATCTGATAGTATGATTTTACTAGATGCATTCGATGATGAATTAGTATTTAGAAATGAACAAAAATAAATTATAAAAAAAGGCTAGGTTAATGAAAAATAACCTAGCCTTTTTACTTTTAGATAAATATCTTAAATAACTAATTCTTTTACTATATTTCTCCACACTTGAGGCAAGTTGGTAATACTTTCCCACTTCTCTACTCCTATTGTTTTTGCAATAGTAACTGATTCCAAAATTTGCTTTCGCGATGTACTTTTACTTACTATAAGTTGTGTTATATTATTCAACTTTTTATAAGCATTCGTTTCTTCTATTTTCATACTCATTCATTTTACTTAAAGTCCAAATAAGCAAGAACAAGACACTTATCTCTATCTTTGCATTAAATAGTTTTTCTTTTCTTTCTTATTAAAGTAATACTTTAAATTATAATACACAACTATTTAACATACTTATAATTTTAAATATCCAAAAGATAAAATCATTAAGAGATGTTTGTTTTTTATAGTATTTATAGAATAAATGAATTCACAATAGAATGCATTATTCATTTTTATTAGTTAATTTTATAATATTAGTATAATCACTAAAAATTCTATTTATTATGAGCCACAAAAAACTATTTGCTGGGAGTGAAATTATGGTATTAGCCGTAAAAGACATTTTAGAAGAGCACAATATCAAATTTATAATTAGGGATGATATCGAATCAGCAATTACAGCAGGTTTTGGATCTGCAGATAAAGCAGTTCACGTTTTTGTTGAAGAAAAAGATTTACCAAAAGCAAAAGAACTATTGCTTCAGAATGATATTACAGAATAAAAACAAGAATGCCTTTACTAAAAAGAAGGCATTCTTGTTTTTATTAGAAAAAGATATTAATTAAGTCGTTTATCAATTATACGTTCAAAATAGTCCTGCAAAAAGGCTTTACATTTCATCTCAATTCTTTCCATTTCTTTATTCTTTTGACTGATCAAATTATGTTCTAAACCTTTATCATTAATATCATAAAAACCAGTGACTTCCTTACCATTAAATCTGCAGATGTAATTACCTTCTTGGTAAGTATATTCATTTGCTCCATAGTTGATAGTAAATGGCTTAGTTATCGTGTCATTTACAAGACTTCTTCCCCAACTTCTAAATGGCTTTTGATATCCGATTAAATCTAGAACGGTAGGGTAAATATCTATTTGTTGTGCAAGGTCTTTATTTACTCCCTTAAGACGCTCATCCGGTGTATAAAACAAAATAGGAACAGCAGTACGGTTTACTAATTTTCTATATTCATCATAATCTATTTGATTGGTATGATCAGCTGTGATAATAAAGATTGTATTTTCAAACCAAGGCTCTTTGCTACTCTCTTCAAAAAAACGTTTAAAAGCATAGTCTGTATAACCAACTGTTTGGTGAATTTGTTGATTACCCTTAGGAAATTTACCTTCATATTCAGCGGGTACTTTAAAAGGCTCATGAGATGATACCGTAAATAAAGTAGCAAAGAAAGGTCCATCCTTTTCATTTAATACTTCTCTCATATATTGAAAAAATGGCTCATCCCATATTCCCCATGTACCATCAAAGTCCTTATCATTATTATATTCAGTTTTCCCATAATAATGATCATACCCCAAAATATTTCCAAATCCTAAAAAGCCCATAGAACCATTGGGAGCTCCATGGAAAAAAGAAGTATCATATCCTTCTGACTTTAATGTAGAAACTAAAGACTCTATTTCCTGTTTAGGAAAAGGAGATGAAGTAAATGCATCTTTAAATGATGGTATACCAGCTACAACTGAGGAAACTCCATGTATTGATTTATATCCATTGGCAAAGGCATTAGGAAAAATTAAACTGTGTTGAGCAAGAGAATCTATAAATGGAGTATAACTTTTAAAGTTAGGGATATCCATATCTTTATTAAAAGCCCCTATATATTCTCGAGCATAACTTTCTGTTATAAAAAGTACAATATTATATTTTTTAAGATCATTGACATTATATTGTTTAGTAGGACTAACATATTTACTTAAAGTATTATCATCCATATACTCTACTTTCTTAAAGCTTGTCTTACCAATTGTTCTAAGAATTGAAAAAGGCGTATTTAGAACAATATCTGCATGTTCTGGTTTATCTACATATCTATTAGCATCAATAATATTTATAGGTCTAGTTGTCTTCTTTAAATCTCCTCTTACACCTGCAACAAAACCAATACCTACAATTATTATTAAAATTACAGATGATAACCAATAAGCTTTTTTGGATTCAACTCTTATTGGTTTACTAAATTTTACTCTTTTATAAAGATATACCCAGAATACACATAATAATATACATAGTAAAAATACGTGCCAGTAATTAACTAAAAAATTAAAGAACAATTTTCCTTTATTTGATTCGTGTTCTAGACTATCAAATACTGCTATTGTAGTACGAGCATAGATAAAGCGATAATAAATAAAATCAATAAAATTGGTAGAATATGCAATTAGATTGGGAATGATATATACCCAGAAGAGCATTTTTTGATATCCTTTATTAGTATTTATAAATAATGGTACTATTGATAGTAGTATGAACAGACTATTTACGTAAAAGATAGCCATTCTATCAAATATTATTCCGTGATAGGACAGATTCATAAATTGCCCTATTGAGTCAACTTTAAGTAAATCTGTATTATATAGGTAAAATAATGTACGGGCAATAAAGTAAAAAACAAAAGCTAAGAACAGGCGATAGAATAATACCAATACCTCATTTAATCGAAAACGATTAGATATCATAAGAAATCATTTTATTATTTAATAAATAAGTGAAAAAACAAAATTAATTAAAACTTTAGATTATTATCTTTTTTAGAGCAATATAGTTTTATTTGATTTTTTTTTATACTTTGCAATAGCTAATTAATGAAAACATGATTGATCCTACAAGACTTTTTGATATACCTTATCTACAAAGAGATCATTTTCCCCTATCCGATGCATTAGTAACTAAAGTAAATGGTGTATGGGAAAAAACATCTTCTGAAGAATATGTAAAGAAAGCAAATGCTATTTCTAGAGCTTTACTTAGGCTAGGAATAAAAGAAAATGACAAAGTTGCTGTAATCTCAAGTACTAATCAAACAAAGTGGAACCTTTTTGATATTGGTATTTTACAAATTGGAGCACAAAACGTTCCTATTTACCCAACTATAGCAGCAGAAGATTATCAATATATCTTAAGCCATTCTGAGGCTAAATATTGTGTTGTTTCTGATATTGAGGTTTACAATAAGTTAATGTCTGTAAGACATGAACTACCATTGTTAATTGATATCTGTTCATTTGATCAAATCGAAGGATGTAAAAACTTTGACCAACTTTTAGCTCTTGGAGAAGACGAAAGTAATCAAAATGAAGTAGATGCTATAAAAGATTCAATAAGTCCAGATCATTTAGCTACACTGATCTATACATCAGGTACTACAGGCAAACCAAAAGGTGTAATGCTATCTCATAACAATATCTTATCTAATGCTTTAGGTAGTGGTGATAGAATACCTTTTACAAGAGATGCAAAATACAAAGCATTGAGTTTTTTACCTATTTGTCACGTTTTTGAACGTATGCTTATCTATTTATATCAATTTAATGGAGTTGCAATTTATTATGCAGAATCAATTGATAAAATGGGCGATAATCTAAAAGAAGTAAAACCTAATGTAATGACTGTTGTCCCACGTTTACTTGAAAAAGTATATGACAAAATATTTGCAACAGGATCTTCATTAACTGGACTTAAGAAACGTATATTCTTCTGGGCATTAGACGTAGGTTTTAAATATAAACCTTATAACAGAGGATTCTTTTATAATATCCAACTAGGCATAGCTCGTAAATTAGTATTCAAAAAATGGGTTGAAGGATTAGGCGGTGAAATTAAAATAATCGTGTCAGGAAGTGCGGCATTACAGCCTCGTCTTGCAAGAGTTTTTAATGCTACAGGTATTGTAGTAATGGAAGGATATGGATTGACAGAAACATCTCCCGTAATTGCTGTTAACGATAAGAGAAATGGAGGAATGCGTGCAGGTACTGTAGGTCGTCCATTGAGTAACGTAGAAGTGAAAATTGCTGAAGATGGCGAAATCCTTTGTAAAGGACCTAATGTTATGTTAGGATACTTTAAGGATGATGAAAAGACTAAATCTGTTATTAAAGATGGTTACTTCCACACAGAAGATATTGGAAAAATAGATGAAGACGGTTTCCTACATATTACAGATCGCAAAAAGGAAATGTTTAAAACCTCTGGTGGTAAATATGTAGCTCCGCAAATGTTAGAAAATACAATGAAACAATCTCGTTTCATTGAGCAAATAATGGTTATTGGTGAAGGTGAAAAAATGCCTGCAGCTTTTATCCAACCAAATTTTGAATTTGTGCGTGAATGGGCACGTAGAAAACATATTGTACTTGGAGATTCTAATGAAGAACTTGTTAAGAATGAAAAAGTGATTGAAAGAATCAGTGAAGAAGTAGCAAGATTGAATAAGAAATTTGGAAAGTGGGAACAAATTAAAAAATTTGAATTAACTCCAGAAGTGTGGACTATTGATAGTGAACACCTTACTCCTACTTTAAAATTAAGAAGAAAAATTATATTATCAATGTATCAAGACCTTTACGAAAAAATATATAGAGGTTAAATGTTAATTTTTTTGTTAAAGTCACAAATTAGAAGAGAATAGTATGCAAGCATACTATTTTTTTTTATATTTGAATTTCGCAATGCAAATATGAAGAATAAAACTATCGATTATGTATTAAGAGCTACATGGCAAGCTGTAGCTAGGATGTACAATGAAGAAGCGGCTAAATATGATGCTAGTATGTCACTTGCATTTGCTTTGTTAAGTATAGATCGTGAAGGGACACCTTCTACCCTACTAGGACCTAATATGGGGATGGAAGCAACAAGTCTGACACGTACATTAAAGAGAATGGAAGAAAAGGGATTAATTACTCGCGAAAAGAATCCAAATGATGGTAGAGGTGTAATTATAAAACTAACGCCTTTAGGTATTGAGAAAAGAGAGCTCTCGAAAGCTAAAGTAAAACGCTTTAATGAAGTCATAGCTCAAAATATCTCTCAAGAAAAAATTCAACATTTTATAGAAGTTACTAATGTGATTAATACACTTATTAATGACAAAGCAATTTTTGACGAAAAGTAGAATCAAAATTATAAACCAAAGAATAATTAAAATATGAAAAGAATCATTAAAAAGGTAGCAGTAGTAGGTTCAGGTGTTATGGGCTCGGCTATTGCGTGTCATTTTGCCAATATTGGATTGGAAGTACTTCTTCTTGACATCTTACCTCGTGAATTAACACCTGATGAGGAGAAGAAAGGCTTAACTCTAGAAAGTAAAATAGTACGTAACAAAATAGCTACTACTCACCTAGCAAATGCTTTAAAATCTAAACCATCTCCTATATATGACCAAAAATTCGCAAGCCGAATCACTACTGGGAATATTGAAGATGATTTAGAAAAAATAAAAGATTGTGATTGGGTTATTGAAGTTGTAGTTGAAAGATTAGACATTAAAAAATCTGTATTTGAACAGATAGAAAAATATAGAAAACCTGGTTCATTAATCACTTCTAATACCTCTGGTATTCCAATGAATCTAATGGTAGAAGGACGTTCAGAAGACTTTAAGAAACACTTCTGTGGTACACACTTCTTTAACCCTCCTAGATATTTACAGTTATTTGAAATAATTCCTGGTCCATATACATCACCGGAAGTAATTGAATTTTTCCAAAAATATTCAAGCCTATATTTAGGAAAAACTCCTGTATTGTGTAAAGACACTCCAGGGTTTATCGGAAACCGTATTGGGGTATATTCAATGGCTATGGTTATGCAATTGGCGCAAGAAATTGGATTAACAATTGAAGAAGCTGATACGCTAACAGGAAGTATATTAGGACGTCCAAAAACTGGAACTTTCAAACTAGGTGATTTAGTTGGATTAGATACTGCAATTAACGTAACTGCAGGTCTTAAGCAAAATTGTCCTAATGATGAAATGATTCAAGAAATTAAAGACAGTAAAGCTCTAAACTTTTTACTTGAAAATAAATTTTTAGGAGATAAATCTAGAAAAGGTTTTTATTACAAAGAAATTGATAAAGAAGGAAAAACAAATCGTTTTGCCTTAGATCTAGATACTTTAGAATATAGAAAATTAGAACGTGCTAAACTTCCAGTTGTAGAAACTGCTAATCAGGCAGGTGGTACAAAAGCAAAATTAGCTGTTCTTCTTGCAGACAAAGGAAAAGCAGGAGAATTAATTCGCAAACACTTTGCTTCACTTTTCGCTTATGTTTCACAAAGAGTACCTGAAATTTCAGATACCTTCTACCCTATTGACGATGCTATGCGCACAGGATATGCATGGAAATACGGACCATTCCAAACATGGGATTTAGTAGGATTAGATAAAGGTATTCAAATAGTAGAGAGCGAAGGTTATAAAGTAGCAGACTGGGTGAAAGAATTAGCTGCTTCTGGAGCTAAGAGTTTTTACAAAGTAGAGAATGGTAAAAAACTGTTCTATAATCAAAACACAAAAACATTTGAGCCTATACCAGGACAAGACGCATTTATTATACTAGACAATATTAGAAATACTAATAAAGTTTGGGGTAATAGCGAAGCTTCTTTAATTGATTTAGGAGATGGAATTGTAAACCTAGAGTTCCACTCAAAAATGAACACTATTGGTGGTGGTGTATTAGCAGGACTTAATAAAGCTGTTGAAATCGCCGAAAAAGATTTCCAAGGATTAGTAGTAGGTAATCAAGGTTCTAATTTCTCAGTTGGTGCTAACCTAATGATGATATTCATGATGGCAGCTGAGCAAGATTATGACGAATTAAATCTTGCTATTAAAATGTTCCAAGATACAATGATGAAAATGCGTTACTCTGGAATACCTGTAGTAGCAGCACCTCATGGAATGACTTTTGGTGGTGGATGTGAGTTAAGCTTACACGCTGATAAAGTGGTAGCTGCAGCAGAGACTTATATCGGGCTTGTTGAGTTTGGTGTAGGACTTATCCCTGGTGGTGGTGGTTCTAAAGAGATGACATTAAGAGCTGGGGATTTATATCGTAAAAATGACGTAGAATTAAATACACTTCAAGAACATTTCTTAACTATCGGAATGGCTAAAGTTGCTACTTCTGCGAATGAAGCTTATGATTTGAATATCTTACAAAAAGGTAAAGATGTCATTGTTGTAAATAAAGATCTACAATTAGCTGAAGCTAAACGCAATGCATTATTATTAGCTGAAGCTGGTTACACTCAACCTGTTAAGCGCAAAGATGTTAAAGTATTAGGACGTCAAGCTCTAGGTATGTTCTTAGTAGGTACAGATAGTATGCAAGCTGGTAAATATATTTCAGAACACGACCGTAAAATCGCTAACAAATTAGCTTATGTTATGGCTGGTGGAGATTTATCTGAACCAACATTAGTAACAGAACAATACCTATTGGATTTAGAAAGAGAGGCTTTCTTATCTCTATGTGGAGAGAGAAAAACTTTAGAAAGAATTCAGCACATGTTGAAAACTGGTAAACCTCTAAGAAACTAATCTTTAACCAAATTAAAAGACTAATAAAATGAAAACTGCATATATAGTAAAAGGATATAGAACAGCTGTGGGTAAAGCTCCTAAAGGAGTTTTCCGATTCAAAAGACCTGATGAATTAGCAGCAGAGACTATCGAACATTTAATGAAAGAACTACCAGAATTTGACAAAAGTCGTATTGACGATGTTATGGTAGGAAATGCAATGCCTGAAGCAGAACAAGGTTTGAACGTGGCTAGGTTAATCTCTTTAATGGGGTTAAAAGTTGATGACGTACCTGGAGTAACAGTTAATCGTTATTGTGCTTCTGGATTAGAAACAATCGGTATGGCTGTTGCAAAAATTCAAGCTGGTATGGCTGATTGTATTATTGCTGGTGGTGCTGAAAGTATGAGTTATATCCCAATGGGAGGATATAAACCTACTCCAGATTACGGTGTTGCAAAAGAAGGGCATGAAGACTACTACTGGGGAATGGGATTAACAGCAGAAGCAGTAGCGAATCAATATAATGTATCTAGAGAAGACCAAGATGAGTTTGCTTACAATTCACACATGAAAGCATTGAAAGCTCAAAAAGATGGAAAATTCGATGATCAAATAGTACCAATTACAATTAATGAAGTATTCGTTAATGAAAAAGGTAAAAAAGATAGTAAAAGCTATACAGTTGCTAAAGATGAAGGACCTCGTGCAGGAACATCAATTGAAGCACTTGCTAAATTAAGACCTGTTTTTGCAGCAGATGGATCTGTTACAGCTGGTAACTCTTCACAAATGAGTGATGGAGCAGCTTTCGTAATGGTAATGTCTGAAGAGATGGTCAAAGAATTAAATATTGAACCAATCGCTCGCCTTGTAAACTATGCGGCAGCAGGTGTTGAACCAAGAATTATGGGAATTGGTCCGGTTAAGGCTATTCCAAAAGTATTAAAACAAGCTGGGTTACAATTAAAAGATATTGATCTAATTGAATTAAATGAAGCCTTTGCATCTCAATCATTAGCTGTTATTAGAGAATTAGGCTTAGATCCTGAGATTGTAAATGTTAATGGAGGAGCAATTGCATTAGGTCACCCACTAGGATGTACAGGTGCTAAATTATCTGTTCAATTATTCGACGAGATGAAACGTCGCGGTTCAAAATATGGAATGGTAAGTATGTGTGTTGGTACTGGACAAGGTGCAGCAGGTATTTATGAATTATTGTAATAAACTATTAACCACTATAAAACGAAAATAAAATGAGTAAAGATATCACTAGAGGAGGTCAATTCCTTGTAAAAGAAACAAAGTACGAAGACGTATTCACACCAGAAGATTTTTCTGAAGAGCAAATCATGATGCGCGAATCTGTAAAGGAATTTATAGATAAAGAGATTTGGCCTTACAAAGAGAGATTTGAGAAAAAAGACTACGCTTTTACAGAAGAAACAATGCGTAAAGCTGGAGAATTAGGACTTTTAGGAGTTGCTGTTCCTGAGGCTTACGGTGGTTTAGAAATGGGATTTGTTTCTACCATGTTAGTATGTGATTATATTTCAGGGGCTACTGGTTCTTTTTCAACTGCTTTTGGAGCACATACTGGAATCGGAACAATGCCTATCACATTATATGGTAACGAAGAACAAAAATTAAAATATGTACCAAAATTAGCTTCTGGAGAATGGTTTGGTGCATACTGTTTAACTGAGCCAGATGCTGGATCAGATGCTAATTCTGGAAAAACTAAAGCTGTATTATCTGAAGATGGTAAGTACTACTCTATCACTGGACAGAAAATGTGGATTTCTAATGCTGGATTTTGTAACCTATTTATAGTATTTGCAAGAATTGGTGATGATAAAAATATTACTGGATTTATTGTAGAGAATGATCCTAATAACGGAATTACACTAGGAGAAGAAGAACACAAACTTGGAATTAGAGCTTCTTCTACTCGTCAAGTTTTCTTTAACGAAACTAAAGTTCCCGTAGAGAATATGTTATCTGAAAGAGGTAACGGATTTAAAATTGCAATGAATGCATTGAACGTTGGACGTATCAAATTAGCAGCAGCTTGTCTTGATTCACAAAGACGTTTGATTACACAATCAATTAAATATGCTAATGAGCGTATTCAATTCAAAACTCCTATTTCATCATTTGGTGCTATCCGTACTAAATTAGCTGAAATGGCAACTAATGCTTATGTAGGTGAAGCAGCAGCTTATAGAGCGGCATCATCGATAGAAGAACGTATTAAACAACGTATTGCTGAAGGAAACACACACCAAGAGGCTGAACTAAAAGGGGTTGAAGAATTTGCTATAGAATGTTCTATTCTTAAAGTAGCTGTTTCTGAAGACGTTCAATTATGTGCTGATGAAGGTATCCAAATCTTTGGAGGTATGGGATTCTCTGAAGACACACCTATGGAAAGTGCATGGCGTGATGCTCGTATCTCTCGTATTTACGAAGGAACAAACGAGATTAACAGAATGCTTACTGTTGGTATGTTAATTAAAAAAGCAATGAAAGGGCATGTAGATTTATTAGGACCTGCAATGAAAGTTGCTGAGGAATTAATGAGCATCCCAAGCTTCGATACTCCTGATTACTCTGAGTTATTTGCAGAAGAAAAAGAAATGATCAATAAATTAAAGCAAGCTTTCTTAATGGTAGCTGGTAGTGCTGTACAAAAATATGGTCCAGAGCTTGATAAACATCAACCATTATTAATGGCAGCTTCTGACATGTTGATTGAAATTTACATGGCTGAAAGTGGAATACTTAGAACTGAAAAATTAGCAAAATTAAAAGGTGCTGAGAATATAAAAGAGCAAATTGCTATGGCTCAATTATATTTATACCATGCTGTTGATATCGTTGCTCAAAAAGGAAAAGAAGGTATCGCTTCTTTTGCAGAAGGAGATGAACAACGTATTATGTTAATGGGATTACGCAGATTTACAAAATATGCCAACTTACCAAATATTAACGCATTAAGAGAAACTATTGCGACTAAATTGGTAGAGGCAAATGAATATGTTTTCTAATTTATAGGAAACAAAACAATTTGGTTTAGTTTGTTTGAAAAAAAACCGCCTATTCTCCACGGGGAATGGCGGTTTTTTATTTGTTTCTACCCCTCTAAAGTATATGAGCTTATGTTTAAAAGACTCTTATGCAATTTTAAAAATAACTAACTAACCTATAAAACTTGCAACGATCTATAATTATAAAAGCTACGATTAGCTATTCAATCTATTGATTAAGATAATTTCATGTTTGAATAGTATAGTAATTCCCCCAACTTTATTCCTCTTATTGAGGACTGTACGCAAAATCATTATATCTATTTACTTCATGTACCCATAAAGGGCAAAAATGACCATTATTTACTACTAAAGGCGAAATGACTTTTGTGAAAAACCTTGTGTTTACAAGGGTTTAGCGGTGTTTCAGAATGATGAATAGGGGTCTTGTTCGAGAACGGTTCAGGGAGGCATTGCAAAAATAGCCCTATTCCCGAACAATACTGCATCCGTGGTCAACTTACACAGGGATGAAACCCAGATTAAACGCTAAAAAAAGGGGAAATAGTTGAAAAAAGATTGACTTTTTTACAGTCAATCTAGAAAAAAAAATCACACTTTGATTTATGTATTTTTATTCTATAGCATCAGCTAGAACACTTATTTACTCTACAAATATACGATTTTTACTACTCACTATTTACACCTACCCAACGAATTACTTGTATTATAATGATTGATCATCCACACTACTTATCTAAGTTGTATAATCTTTCGCTATACATTAGAGTTAATCATTAAAGATATGTGATGTAATTCACATGTCAATAGTCCTATTCTCATATTACGTAATTTCGCAGTGATATTGCATAGTTCTGAATTGTAACCTTCTTTCGAATTCACAAAACGATAGATTTTGAATCTATAAGTTCTAGTATAATATGATAAGTAATTTTCCTTATTCTTTATTCTCAAAATTGCTATCTAAGCGGTACAATAATTTAGTAATTATGACTAATATTGACATTTTGTAACTTATAGTATATGTAAAATATACTTATAAAGTATATTTTTTCAATATCAATAACAGATTATTGATGTATTTAATTCAACAATCTACCACAATTAAGCCATATTTAAAACTAAATAACACTATTAATAAAATAATTTAAATAATAAAAAACTAAAAATTAACAAAAAAATAAAAATGTTAAAACAATTATTATTATATGATTAAAATAAGTAATTTTATAATAATATAATTATATGTGTAATAATTAAATATAATATATTTAAAACACCTTACATAAGTATGAAAAAAATACCTCGTTTTAATAGTTGTGATTTACTAAATCAAGATAATATCATTCAAGATTGTGTTATTTTTGATTTACAGCGAATAATTTCATTGAGAAATAATATGGTTTCTCATGCTCATAAGCATCTATTTTATCAGGTTCTTTTCATAACTAGTGGGGATGGAATACATTTAATTGATTACGAGAATTATGATGTTAGAAAGGGAGATATTTACTTTTTATCTCCTGGGCAAATTCACAAATGGGATTTCAATGATTCTACGCAGGGGATACTGGTTAATTTTAAACAAGATTTCTTTTCTTCTTTTTTAGTAGATGAGCGATTTATAGATGAATTGCCATTTTTTAAATCAGGTACTAATTCTTCATTAATAAATGTAGGTAACTACTACTCTACTATCTCTAATATCTTTGATAAAATTACTTATGAGGTTCAATTATTAGATCATTGTGATTACAATCTTGTACGTGTATATCTATTAGAGCTATTCCTTCTATGCAAAAAACAAATAGAAGAAGAAAATAGTTTTTCATACAAACAATTACAACCTTCAAATCTCGTAAAACAGTTTGAACATCTAATAGAAAAGCATTTCTACGAGTTAAGATTTCCTAAAGAATATGGTGAATTACTTTATGTAACACCTAATTACTTAAATGCTGTATGCCAAAAAGTAAAAGGTCAGTCTGCTGGTGAGATGATTAGAAATAGAATTTTATTAGAAAGCAAAAGACTTTTAGTAAATACTAATCTATCAGCTAGCGAAGTAGCGTATAAACTTAGCTTTAAGGATAATTCTTATTTTTCTCGCTTCTTTAAAAAATACGTAGGAGTTTCTCCTGATGAATATAGAAAATCGTAAGAAGAATTTTATTAGAAAGCAAAAGACTTTTAGTAAATACTAATCTATCAGCTAGCGAAGTAGCATATAAACTTAGCTTTAAGGATAATTCTTATTTTTATCGCTTCTTTAAAAAATACGTAGGAGTTTCTCCTGATGAATATAGAAAATCGTAAGATTTATAAGTAATCTTTTTTTATTATAGCATTCTTCTTTTTGTAGGTAATTAGCATTAATACTATATTTTGTTTTGCGATAGGATTTAGCAAATTATGATGCTTAGTTCATTAATCTCTGCTAGCTCTAGACGATAAAACGAAAAGATACATTATCTTTGTATCTTCAACTTTTTAGCTAGTTATGAATAAAATTGATTACTCTAAAATAGATCCCAAAAAAAATATAATTATCAAAGGTGCACAATTGCACAATCTTAAAGACTTAAGTGTTGTAATACCAAGAAATGAGCTAGTTGTCATCACTGGATTATCTGGTTCGGGTAAATCTAGTTTAGCATTTGATACATTATATGCAGAAGGTCAAAGACGATATGTAGAAAGTCTTTCATCTTATGCTAGACAATTTTTGGGAAGAATTGATAAACCAAAAGTTGAATATATCAAAGGAATTGCTCCTGCAATAGCCATTGAACAGAAGGTTAATACTACTAATGCTAGATCGACTGTGGGTACATCTACGGAGATTTATGATTATATGAAACTATTATACGCTCGTATAGGTAGGACTTTCTCTCCAATTTCGCATCAAGAAGTAAAAAAAGATACCGTTACTGATGTTATAGAGTTTATTAAAACATTAGAACTTGATTCTAAGTGGCTACTACTCGCTCCTATTGTCCTGGAAGATGGAAGAATAATGAGTGAATATCTTAATATATTATTGCAACAAGGATATGCTAGAATATTAGTCGATAATAAGACAACGCGATTAGATTCTTTTCTGAATGAGTATTCAGAAGAGCAAATTAATGCTTTAAAGGAAGATAGCATACTATTAATAATTGATCGCCTTGTAATTAAAGATGATGATGAATTCTATAATCGATTAGGGGATTCAGTAGAAACTGCTTTTTTTGAAGGAAAAGGTGTCTGTATTATCCAAGACTTAAAAAGTAATAAACAAACGTATTTTAGCAATAAATTTGAGCTTGATGGAATTCAGTTTTTAGAGCCTAATATTCATTTATTTAGCTTTAATAATCCTTATGGAGCCTGCCCCTCTTGTGACGGATATGGTAATATTATTGGAATAGATGAAGAATTAGTAGTTCCAAATACGGGGCTGTCGATTTATGAAAATGCCATATTTGCATGGCGTGGAGAATCAATGAGCTGGTATAGAGATCAACTAGTGAATAATGCTTATAAATTTGATTTTCCTATACACAAACCTTTTTTTGAATTAAGTGACGAGCAAAAAGCCTTATTGTGGGAAGGCAATGAGTATTTTACTGGATTGAATGACTTCTTTAAAGAGTTAGAAGAAAAGAATTACAAAATCCAAAATAGAGTGTTATTATCTCGGTATAGAGGAAAAACTAAATGTCCTACTTGTAAAGGAAAACGTTTAAGAAAAGAAGCAAATTATGTATTAGTAGGAGATAAAACAATCTCTGATTTAGTAGATATGCCTATTATACATCTGCAAAAGTTTTTCTCACAACTCGTTTTAAATAAATATGATGAAAAAGTTGCTAATAGACTTCTATTAGAAATTAATAATAGATTAGAGTTTCTAAATAACGTAGGATTAGGTTATCTGACGCTCAACCGTAATTCTTCTTCTTTATCAGGGGGAGAATCTCAACGAATTAACCTTGCTACTTCATTAGGTAGTAGCTTAGTGGGTTCGATGTATATATTAGATGAACCTAGTATTGGGCTTCATCCAAAAGATACAGAGAAGCTAATCAATGTATTAGTAGAATTAAAGAAAATAGGTAATACAGTAATCGTAGTGGAGCATGACGAAGATATCATGAAAGCTGCAGATCAGATTATCGATATAGGTCCAGAAGCTGGTGCGCATGGAGGTGAGTTAGTAGCTCAGGGAGATTTCAATACTATTCTTAAATCAGATTCTTTAACTGCCCAATATCTCAATGGTAAAAAAGAAATAGAAGTTCCTAAAAAACGTAGATCTTATAAAAGTTCTATCGAGGTTATAGGCGCTAGAGAGAATAATTTAAAAAATATCGATGTTGTCTTTCCTCTTGAATGTCTCACTGTAATAACTGGTGTTTCTGGTAGTGGAAAAAGTACTTTAGTAAAGAAAATTCTATATCCTGCCGTACAAAAGAAATTAACAGGTGTAAGTGAAAAAGCTGGTCAATATACTGAGCTAAAAGGTGACTTTAGTCAAATTAAAGCAATAGAATATGTGGATCAGAATCCTATAGGTAAAAGTTCTAGATCTAATCCAGTAACTTACATAAAAGCCTATGATGATATTAGAGATATATTTTCTAAACAACAACTTTCTAAATTAAGAGGATATCAACCTAAACACTTCTCTTTTAACGTAGAAGGTGGTAGATGTGAAACCTGCAAAGGGGAAGGTACTGTAACTGTAGAAATGCAGTTTATGGCAGATGTACATCTAGAATGCGAGACTTGTCATGGTAAACGATTTAAGAAAGAAATCTTAGAAGTTAATTTCGAAGGGAAGAATATCGATGATGTCTTAACAATGACTATTGATGAAGCTGTAGATTTTTACAGTAAACACAATCAGAGCAAACTTGTAACTAAATTAAAAACATTACAAGACGTAGGATTAGGTTATGTACAATTAGGTCAGTCCTCTTCTACTCTTTCAGGAGGAGAAGCTCAAAGGATTAAGCTAGCTTCTTTCCTACTTGCTGGTACAACGAGAGAAAAGATGTTATTTATATTTGACGAACCAACTACAGGTTTACATTTTCACGATATAAATAAACTACTAAAATCATTTGAGGCGTTAATTGACAAAGGCCATTCAATCATCGTGATTGAACATAATCTTGACTTAATCAAATGTGCAGATTATATTATCGACATAGGTCCTGAAGGTGGAGAAAACGGAGGAAATCTTGTAGCAACAGGAACTCCTGAGGAAATAGTAAAGAATAAAAAATCATTTACTGGTAAATATCTAAAAGATAAATTATAAAATAATAAAAGAGGGATTTTACAAAAATTGTAAATCCCTCTTATTGTATATTATACTTTCTTAATGATATCAGCTAACTTTTCTGTTAGCCTTTTTCTACTGAAATATTGCAGCCCCATTCCGTATACTTTCAAATCTTTAGATTTGTACTGTTCGAAATAAGCTAATAATATATCTCTAATCTTCTCCTTCTCACTGTATAATGCAATTTTACCTGTATTGGTTTGCTTTATAATTTCAAAGAAATCTGAATCTTCCGGTCCGATTGCTAATATAGGTCGTTCAGCTGCCATATATTCAAAAACTTTACCCGGTATAATAGCCTTTGTATCCTCGGAATCAATCTCTACTAATAAAAGCACTTGGGAAGCTCTCATTTGTATTAAAGAATCATTATGACTGATATACCCCATATTAGTTGTACAACTGTCTAATTTGAACTCTTTTATAGTATCTAAGATGTCTTTACTAATCTTGCCTATTAGTTTTAATTCAAAAGCATCTTTAAACTCTTTATTCTCTTTTCTTAGTTCGCTAATTGCTTTCCACAAAACACGTGGATTTCGATTAGATAAAAAGGATCCTATATGTGATAGGGTAAACTTTTCATCTAACTTGACTGGTCCAACATTAGTAGTGTCGTAACCATTAGTAACCACAGAAATAGGCTGATTTGTTTTAGTAGCAAATTCCTCTTTAGTAGATTTACTTGTTACTATAATATGATCAGCATGATTTAAAACTTCTTTTTCAAAATTTAAGTGAGCCTCTGCAGCTCTCTTCGATAATTTTAATTCTTTATGATAACCTATCGTAGTCCATGGGTCTCTGAAATCAGCAATCCACTTAATAGATAAGGCTTTCTTAAGCTCTAACCCAATTAAGTGCATACTATGTGGTGGTCCAGTAGTTATTACCTTAGTAATGTCTGGATTTGCCTTTAAGTAATTAGTAATAAATTCGACTGAGGGAGCTACCCATCCTACTCGCGCATCAGGAATAAACATATTGCCTCTTACCCATAGCAATAGTTTTTCTAATTTTGACTGATTTCTACTGTTGGGAATCATCCCTGCGCTCATGCTGGAAGTCTTCTTACTAGAAAGTACATTCGCAAATCGATAAGGCTCCTTTATCTTATTTTTTATTATAACAATGTCTTGATCTACTTCATCAGCGATATTGTGATCAATTAAGGGATAGGTTGGATTCTCAGGAATATAAACTATAGGTTCGATATCAAACCCAGGTAAATATTTCACAAATTTCAGCCAACGCTGTACTCCTGGACCGCCTGCAGGTGGCCAATAATATGATATTATTAAAACTTTTTCTTTCATTACTCCATTTCTTCTTTACCTTTATTTTGCTTTACTGCATAAATAATTCCTCCTATACTAACTAAAATAATAAGGATAAAACTTACTAATGCAATTTTACTTCCTGTGGTAATAACCGTTGGCTCAAAAGTAAATGTAATTTTATGCTCTCCTTGTGGTAGAACAACTCCGCGCAATACATAGTCAACAGCAATTATTTCTACAGGTTCTTTGTCATCTATTATAGCCTTCCATCCGTTAGGGTAATAAACCTCTGAAAACACAGCTAACCCTCCTTCATCTGTATTAAACCTATACGTTAGCTTATTTGGTGTATAACTCTGTAAATCAATATATGATGATTCAGTATTATATTCATCCTTTAATGATAGACCAGGGAAGTTTGTAACATTCACTACAGCTTCTTCTTTCGTTTTAAGCTTATCTAATGCTCGCATCTCTTCGTCTGCAGAATTCACTTTCTTTACATTAGAAACAAACCAAGCATTACCATTAATATTATTGTTAACCAAAGGAATGTCATTACCTTGTTCATCTTTCTGAATAATATATTTGACATTAAGCATGTTTAATATTTCCATATTATTTTTACTTAATTGATAATCAACTATTTGTTGCATTCGACGAGGTTTAGCTGCGTGATATCCTCCTAATGAATGATGGAAGAAAGAAGCACGAGCACTATTAAAACCACCTTGTACATCATAAACTCTAAAATGCTCTAAATCATTTAAGATTGTCTTATCTGCAGGTGTAATACTAAAAGGCTCTGTCATCTTGTTAGCAGTAACGAAATTACTATCATTCACATAGCTACGATCAACCATTACTAAATCGCCAACCATCAATATTCCAATAATTACTAAAGCATAAGTTGTTGCCAATCTTTTCTTAGTAGATAAGTATAATACTAAAGCTGATGAACCGATAAGAATAAAACTGCGCAATAAATCAGCAGTGTACATTGCCTTGCGATCTTCAATTAATGCTTTGATAAAACCAGGTCCTATATCTCCATAAGCAGAGCGGTAATATGCGTCATTTAGTCCGCTAAAACTTAGTGTCCCTTTAATTGCAAAAAGGAATACTAATAATCCTCCAGTAATTATAGAGGCATATTTTAAAGATTTAATTTGCTGTTGTTCACCTTGCTTGTGATAAGAGTACAGTCCTAAAATAGCTAATGCAGGCACGCACATTTCTAATATAACTTGTATAGAAGATACGGCTCTAAACTTATCATATAATGGAACATAGTTAATAAACAAATTAGTCAGTATTGGGAAGTTTTTACCCCAAGACAACATAAGAGATAGTAAAGCACCAGTAATTAAAATATACTTTACATTTCTACGCTCACTAAAAATACCTAAAACAAAAAGAAAGAATACTATTGCCCCTATATAAGCAGGTGCAGCGACAATTGGCTGATCCCCCCAATATGTTGGTGCGTGTTCTGTAAATTGTTTAGCCTCTTGCGAACTTGCTCCTATGGATGTAATAAATTTATATAGATTAGAAGTTTCACCTAACTGTTCATTATTAGCTCCACCAGTTAAACGAGGTACAAATAGATTTAAACTCTCAAAAAGACCATAACTATACTCAGTGATATAATCATAGCTCATTGCTGAAGATGATGCGTTAAAGGTGCCATCTGGATTGAAAGTTAACTCATTCTTACCCCTTGTACTAAATTTGCTGTATTCTGAGGTAGCTAATAAATTAGTAGCATTAGCCCCTATACTTAAAATACCACCCAATACTAAAATAGCATAAGCAATTCCTAAGCCTTTAAAGTCTTTCGTTTTGATATATTGTACTGTATAATAAATACTGACTATAATCAACAATAATAAAAGGTAATAAGTCATTTGAAAGTGGTTTGCACTTATCTCAAGAGCAGCAGCAAAAACAGTTAAAATACCTCCTTTTATATAATGCTTTCGAAATACTAATAGCACTCCAGCAAGAACCATAGGCATGTATGCTATTGCATGGGCTTTAGCATTATGACCTACTCCAAGAATAATAATTAGATAGGTTGAAAAACCAAAAGCTAATGCACCAAAAAAAGAGCGTAATGGTTTAGCCCCCAAAGACATTAGCAAAATATAAAAACCGATAAAATATAAAAATAAATAGTCCGCCGGACGTGGTAAAAAACGCAATGCTGAGTCTATATCTTTAATAAAATTATAAGGATATTTTGCCCCTAATTGATAAGTAGGCATTCCCCCAAATGCACTATTCGTCCAATATGGCTCTTCACCTGTCTTTTCTCTAAAGTCAATTTGCTCTTTAGCCATACCTGTATATTGTACGATATCTGATTGGTAAATTACTTTACCAGATAGTACAGGTGAGAAATACAATAAAGAAATAAGAATAAAACCTACTAGAACCAGTAAGTGTGGTAAAAACTTTTTATAAGTATTCATTAGTTATAATTTCGGTTTCTAATTTTAAACAATGATGCTAAATTAACCAAATAAACTTAAATACTATAGACCAATTTAAAAGGATTTCTAAAATAGAAATCCTTGAAATAAAGCAAAAAATAAAGCACTCACAAGAGTGCTTTATTTTTCTTCAATTTCTTCAAATTCGATATATTCACCTACAACCTTAGTTGACTTTGGAACTTCATTGTTTTCCTTAGAAGTATTTACGTCATTTGATGTATATGAATTATTCTGTTGATAATAATTTTGTTGTCTTTGTTGAAAATTGTGCTCTGCTTTCTTAGCCACTTTGTATACAACTAATGGCAATAAGTAGCGCATCGCAAACTTAAATGCATAATAAGCAACGATAATTATGCATAAGGTCTTTAAAAATCCTGCAAATGATGCTGTATCCATAATCTTTCCTTTTTTTCAAAAATAGAAAATTTTATACGTTAAACCGAATTAAACATCTTAAAAAAATGATAAATAGCTTAGATATTCTTTAAGGTATGACAAATAATTACTTTTGTTTACTTAACCATTCAGAATAACCACCTTCTAATTCAATTACTTTAGTAAAACCATTTTCCAATAGTTCTTTTTTTGCAGCAGCACTTCTCTTCCCAGATTTACAAAAGATA
Source organism: Myroides injenensis M09-0166 (assembly GCF_000246945.1). Classification (GTDB taxonomy): domain Bacteria; phylum Bacteroidota; class Bacteroidia; order Flavobacteriales; family Flavobacteriaceae; genus Flavobacterium; species Flavobacterium injenense. The sequence continues at coordinate 9,934 of NZ_BAEX01000032.1, read as the reverse complement.
TACACAGGCTCTTGTTTATTTAAATTAGTCGTCTGCTTTATAAAGTCATCACTAAGAAAATCAATATTAATAGCCTTACCTATAGTCCCCTCCTTAAATTCTTTAGATGTCCTAACATCAACTAATTGTATGCCATTTTGCGATGTTACCAATTCAAATTCTTCTTTTGATAATAATTCTTTACCTTTAATTTCTTGAGCAGAAATGCTACAAAATACAGCTAGAAAGGCAAAAACTGTTAAAAACAACTTCTTCATTTTATTTTTTTTTGTTAATTGCACAGAATAAAAATGACATTTGTCATTGTTATAAGCACTAGATACTAATACATTTGTTACAAATATAAGCAATATGACCATGTCTCTGATACAAAAATATAATGTTCCTGGACCTAGATATACTAGTTACCCCACTGTACCATATTGGGATAATGTAAGTTTTTCAACAGAAAAATGGTTAGAATCTTGTAAAAAATCCTTTGACGAATCTAATGGTTCAGAAGGTATTAGTTTATATATTCACCTGCCATTTTGCGAAAGTCTTTGCACTTTTTGTGGGTGTCATAAAAGGATTACTAAACGTCACGAAGTTGAAGAACCATATATAGATGCTGTTCTTAAAGAATGGGAATTATACTGTAACTTATTTGAACAAAAGCCTAATATCAAGGAAATTCATTTAGGAGGTGGTACACCCACCTTTTTTTCATCAGATAATTTAACCAAATTGATAAATGGAATAGTATCAAAAGGAAATATCGTTGATGATTATGAATTTAGTTTTGAGGGGCATCCAAACAATACTACAAAAGAGCAATTACAGACCCTTTATGATTTAGGTTTTAGAAGAGTAAGTTTTGGTGTTCAGGATTACAATCCAGAAGTGCAAAAAGCGATACATAGAATACAGAGCTTTCACGATGTAGCTAAAGTAACATTGTGGGCAAAAGAAATAGGATATACTTCTATCTCTCATGACATTATTTATGGATTGCCATTTCAAAAATTAGAACATATCATTGATACAATTGAAAAAACCAAATCACTTTTACCTGATCGTTTGGCATTTTACAGCTATGCTCACGTGCCTTGGATTAAAGGAAGTGGTCAAAGAGGGTTTAAAGATTCTGATGTACCTAAAGATGATGTCAAGAGAACGCTATACGAAAAAGGTAAAGAATTATTATTAAAAAATGACTATGTAGAAATTGGTATGGATCACTTTTCTTTAAAAAGTGACTCATTATACAAATCACTAAATAATGGTTCGATTCATAGAAATTTCATGGGGTATTCTTCATCAAAAACACAAATGATGATTGGATTAGGTATTTCTTCAATAAGTGATACATGGTATGCCTTCGCTCAAAATGAAAAAGATATTGATACTTATTATGAATTACTCTCTAAAGATATAATTCCTGTTGTAAAAGGTCATATTTTAAATGAAGAAGATTTGATAATTCGAAAACATATCTTAAATTTAATGTGCTCACTTTCAACTGATTTATCAAAAGATATCGAGACTATTGATTTCTCTACTTCGCTTAAAGAGTTAAACGAATTCAAAGCTGATCAATTAATTGAAATTGACGATAATAAAATAAGAGTTACAAAGAAAGGAAGACCTTTTATTAGAAATATTTGTATGGCATTCGATATGAGATTACAACGTAACAAGCCAGAAAGACAACTATTTTCTATGACAATTTAATTAATTATTATGAAATTAGAAAAGATAATTACATTCATAGTTTTGCTTTGGTTAGTATATGGAATATTTACTTTAGACAGTTCTAATCTGTGGTCAATACAGACTAATTGGCTTTCATTTTTAGGATTTATAGTCTTTATTATTTACCTAATATACTCGCTTAAAAAAGCAGCTAAGCAACAAGATACATTCAATAAATAGCATTGGATAAAAGATGTCATTTGTTTATTTGCTCAGTTTGGTCTGAGTTATAAAAGTAAAAGCGACCATTAGGCCGCTTTTACTCTTTTATCTATAACCATTCCATTAATGTTATCCCTATTCCTATATTTGTTTGATTCCAATTGTAATCAATCATTGAATCTCCATAACCATTACTAATAGCAACAAAAGCTTTTAAGTGATTCTTAATAGGATAAGACCATGTGAATTCAGTATAACCTCTGTATTCACTATTAAACCTTAGATTACTCCTAACCATAAGGGTAAAGACTTGCCCCCAGTTAGAATAGATAGTAGTAAACTCACCTCTACCTAAATAATCAGTAATTAGTGGATTATCATCTGCTGAATTCTTTTCTTTAAATCGGTACCAAGGTTTTGCAAAGAAAGTCCAGTTTTTATATTCCATTCCTAGGTGAAATATAAATCTATTCCAACTTCTTGATTCAGGCAAACTTTGTCCATTTGATTGGTGATTTAAAGCAAACCCAGCCATCTTAATTTTAAAACCATTTATATCGATAAATAATGGGTAATTAAATATTAGTTCTGGTTCATAATTTAATTCTCTAAATGGACGAGAAATATCTCCATTATAAGCCTGCCAATTGGCAGTCTGTGTAAATCCTAACCACAAATCACCACGTCCAAAAAATATTCCTTGACTAATTTTAGTTTTAAAACTTAATTGGAACTTAATCTCCAAATTGTCATATGGCTTAGCTGTTTCAGTAACATTATAGGGACTAAAACTTGCTGGTCGCTCATTAGGTTTATTAACATACCTAAATGGTAATACGTATATTGGCTTATACGGACTTATTGTAAAAGTACTTTTTCTTGTTTTAGGAGTTAATTCCCACCTTTCATCAAGTGTTTGATTTATTCTATCTTGTGTAAATAATGAATCATCTTGTTCTTGTGCATTAATCTGTACACAAGATAGAATAAATAGTAATCCTAGGTAGGTTAATGAACTCCTTTTCATATTTTCTAAAATAATAATGTTTGTTGCCCATCATCATCAATAGCAATATCTGGATTGATATCATCTATATCGATTACCTCTTCTTCTTCTTCCTCTTCCTCCTCTTCGTAAGGCAAAGATTCTTTTATATTTATCTGACGTATTTTATCGCCAGTTAATTGATTTCCTAAGGCTTTTATACCTTTTATCGTTATGAATTGTTCAATATCAACTTCTAAGGCTTCTTTTTGAACTCCTTTTACTTTTGAAAATATAACTTCTACAATTGGGCGATAATCGGTTGAAACTATTTCTAATCTAGAATCTTCATGCTCAGATATAAAAGTTTCTTCTTTATTCTCATTATCAACTAAGAAACGTTTAATATAATATTTTGCTTTCTCACCTTCATAATAGATTGCAGAAATAGGTTTTGTAGGCTTCCATTTCTCCAAAACAATCAAATCTTCTTCAAAATGTGTGCTTAATTCTGGCACAATAGTTTTTACTTTACCTGACTGCGTAATAATAAGTAAACGATCATCAGCTTTAAACTCTCCAAGTAAATCTCCTCTGCCATCCACATTTAAGCGTTGAACTGTATCGTCAAACCAAATTTTACGTGGTCTTAAAGTAGAAATACCTTTCTCTTTTAACTCAATTTTCTTTATAGCATATTTAGTAACTAGATTACCTTTAGCTACTCTACCTTTAATTAATAATTCAGCAAAGTCTAAGTCAAACTTTAACTTCTTAACATTAGATAATTGACGTAGAATAATGGTTACAATTTCTGCTTCCCCATTTGGATTTGCAGAAAAATATAAAACTTGTGAACCGGCTTTTCCTTGAGTTAATTGATATACTTTATCTCTTGTTACACCTGTTACATTAAAACGTTTAACATAAGATGATCCAGACTTTCCATCTCTATAAATTAAATTATAAATAGTACGAGTATCATTCTTATCCCAAATAGCAATATGTATAATATCTTTTCCTACAAATTTCTTTTCATCTACTTTAGAAACAACTACTGACCCATCTCTTAGAAAAACAATGACATCATCTATATCAGAACAATCACATACATACTCATCTCGTTTAAGGGAAGTACCAAAAAATCCCTCTGACATATTTACGTAAAGCTTTTGATTACGTAAAACTACTTTAGTAGCCTCAATTGTATCAAAGCTCTTTAATTCAGTTTTACGCTCTCTTCCTTTTCCGAATTTTTCTTTAAGATGAGTAAAATAATTAATAGCAAACTCAATAAGATTTGCTAGATGATCTTTTACTCTTTCTATTTCACCCTCTAGTGCTTCAATATTTTGATTTGCTTTGTCAATATCAAAACGAGAAATTCTTTTAATTCTAATTTCCGTTAATCTTATTAGGTCTTCTTCAGTAATTGCTCTTTTAAGATTAACTATAAAAGGTTTTAATCCCTCGTTAATTGCATTTAAAACACCTTCCCAAGTTTCTTCTTCTTCTATCGCGCGATAAATTCTATTCTCAATAAAAATACGCTCTAAAGAAAGGAAATGCCATTTCTCTTCTAATTCATTTAATTCAATTTCTAGTTCTCTTCTTAAAAGATCTACAGTTTGATGTGTTGATACCTTAAGCATTTCTGATACACCTGTAAAAAGGGGTTTATTATCTCTAATAACACATCCTAAGGGTGCAATAGACGTTTCGCATGCAGTAAAAGCATATAAGGCATCTATCGTCTTATCAGGTGAAGTACCAGGTGGTAAATGAATTAAGATTTCAACAGTAGCCGCAGTATTGTCTTCAATTTTCTTAATCTTTATTTTACCTTTTTCATTAGCTTTAAGAATACTTTCAATTAAACTTGTAGTAGTTGTTGAAAAAGGTATTTCAGTAATAACTAATGTATTCTTATCTAGTTGATTTATCTTAGCTCTTACCCTTACTCTTCCACCTCTTTTTCCATCATTATAATTAGAAACATCAGCTATTCCTTCTGTTGGAAAATCAGGATATATCGTAAAAGGTTTTCCTTTTAATATTTTTATAGAAGCATCGATTAACTCATTAAAATTGTGAGGCAATACTTTTGTAGATAATCCAACTGCAATTCCTTCTCCTCCTTGTGCTAATAACAAAGGAAATTTTACTGGTAAATTAACAGGCTCATTTCTCCTACCATCATAAGATGCTTGCCAAGTAGTAATTTTAGGAGAGTATAATATTTCTAACCCAAATTTACTAATTCTAGCCTCTATATAACGAGAAGCTGCAGCACTATCTCCAGTTAATATATTCCCCCAGTTTCCTTGTGTATCAATTAAAAGATCCTTTTGACCAATCTGTACAATAGCATCACCTATACTAACATCACCGTGTGGGTGATATTGCATAGTATGACCAACAATATTAGCTACTTTATTGTATCGACCATCATCAAGCTCTTTCATAGAATGCATAATACGACGTTGTACAGGTTTAAACCCGTCCTCAATCGCCGGAACTGCACGTTCTAAAATCACATAAGAAGCGTAGTCCAAAAACCAATCTTTGTACATTCCTGTAACTTTTGTAATTGTCTCTGTTACTTCTTCTTGTAATTCGATATATTCTTCTATAGGTGTCTCGTCGTAATTTTTATCTAGTTCTGAATCTAAGTTATCTTCGTGGATCATAATTTTTCTTCTACAACATCAAGTTCAACTTTCAAATTTTCAATGATAAATTCTTGTCTGTCAGGAGTATTTTTTCCCATATAGAACTCAAGCATTTTTTCAATAGGCATTGTCTTATCAAGCATTACAGGATCAAGCCTTATATCTTCTCCAATAAAATATTTAAATTCATCTGGCGATATTTCTCCTAAACCTTTAAATCGCGTAATTTCAGGTTTGGGCTTTAATTTTTCAATAGCTGCCACTCTTTCTTCTTCACTATAGCAATAGATAGTCTCCTTTCTATTTCTTACCCTAAAAAGTGGTGTTTGTAATATATACAAGTGACCATCTTTAATTAACTCAGGAAAGAATTGTAAGAAGAAGGTAATTAATAGTAATCTAATATGCATACCGTCCACATCGGCATCAGTTGCAATCACAATATTATTATATCTTAAATTCTCGAAATCATCCTCAATATTTAATGCTGCCTGAAGTAGATTAAACTCTTCGTTTTCATATACAATCTTTTTAGTCATGCCATATGAATTTAATGGCTTACCTCTTAAACTAAAAACAGCTTGTGTGTTTACATTACGAGATTTTGTAATAGATCCAGAAGCAGAATCTCCCTCAGTGATAAAAAGTGTACTATCTAAGTAAAGAGGATTCTTTATATCAGTAAAATGCACTCTACAATCCCTAAGTTTACGATTGTGCAAACTTGCTTTTTTTGCACGGTCTTTAGCGATTTTTCTAATACCTGATAGTTCTTTACGTTCACGCTCTGCTTGCAAAATTTTCTTTAGTAATGCATCAGCAGTTTCTGGATTTTTATGTAAAAAATTATCTAATTGTGTTTTAACAAAATCATTAATAAAAGTACGTACAGTAGGTAAATTAGGTCCCATATCAGTAGATCCTAATTTTGTTTTGGTCTGTGACTCAAAAACAGGTTCCTCTACTTTTACAGATATAGCAGAAACAATAGACTTTCTTATATCTGATGCTTCGAAGTTTTTATTGTAAAACTCCTTTATCGTTCTCACGATAGCTTCTCTGAATGCAGCTAAATGCGTCCCCCCTTGTGTAGTATTTTGACCATTAACGAAGGAGTAGTATTCTTCTGAATATTGACTTCTACTATGTGTCATAGCAATTTCAATATCATCACCAGTTAAGTGGATAATTGGATAAACGGTATCTTCTTGATCAATATTCTCTTCAAGTAAATCTTTCAGTCCATTTTCAGAATAGAATTTCTCTCCATTAAAAACTATTGTTAACCCTTTATTTAGATAACAATAATTCTTAAGCATACGCTCAATATATTCTTTTCTATATTTATAATTTTTAAATATAGTTTCATCTGCAATGAAAGCAACCTTTGTACCCTTGCGTTTTGTTGTTTCAGTAATATCTTCTTCTACAACTAAATTTCCAGCGGAAAATTCAGCAGCTTTTTGTTGATTATCTCTTACAGATTCCACTCTAAAGTAATAGGACAAAGCATTTACTGCTTTTGTACCTACACCATTTAATCCAACAGATTTTTTAAATGCTCTAGAATCATACTTACCCCCAGTATTCATTTTCGAAACTACATCGATCACTTTACCTAATGGAATACCACGACCATAATCACGAACTGAGACTAGTTTGTCTTTTAAAGTGACCTCAATGGTTTTTCCCGAGCCCATTACAAACTCATCAATACTGTTATCGATTACCTCTTTTATAAGAATATAAATACCATCATCAGGAGAAGATCCATCACCTAATTTCCCGATATACATACCAGGACGCATTCGAATGTGTTCTCTCCAATCTAATGAACGAATATTGTCTTCCGTATATTGACTTTGATCTTGCATAAAAACTAAAGGAATTTGCGCTAAAATACTACTATTTAGCTTAAAATAAAAATGAGTTAACCTTGTATATTAAAGAATTATTGGTTAATATCTACGTTTGGAGAATTTTTAATTACGTTTTTAGCTATTTCAACAGAATATTCTCCAGGAACGATTTTATTACCAAAAAAGCTCGCGTAATTTTTAGTAAACTCTGCACCGAAGTAAAGAATCATAGCCGAATAATAAATCCATATTAACATAACAATTATAGATCCAGCTGCACCATACAAAGAGGACGAAGCTGTTGTTCCTAAATAAAAACCTATTCCAAATTTACCAATCATAAAAAGTAAAGCTGTAAAAACAGAACCAACAAAGGTTTCTTTCCATCCTATCTTCCCATTAGGTAACGTTTTGAATATAAGCATAAAAAGCAATGTTATTACAAGTAAAACTATAACATTATTCAATATATAAACAAAATATATCGTCTCCTCTTGAAAAAAGTTATTTAAGTAATTATACAACAACCCTACGATTGAATTGACCATTAAACTAACTAACAAGACAAATCCTACTGAGCCAATCATTGCAAAAGATAATAATCTATTTTTTAAAAGTCTTACAAAGCTTTTATTAGGTTTGGCAGCAATTCCCCAAATATAATTAATAGAACTTTGAATCTCGGCAAAAACCCCTGAGGCACTAAAGAATAACATTGTTACACCTATAATTGTTGGCAATGCTCCTGACCTTCTCACCTGTACATTTTCCATCGCATTCTTAACTTCATTTGCTGTATTAACACCTACAAAATCGTTAAGCTGTGAATAGAAAAAACTTGCCACTTCACCTTCTTCAAAAAGAAATCCACTAGCAGATATAATCAAGATCATCAAAGGAGGCAATGCAAAAATAGTATAGTAAGATAAGGCAGCGCTAAACTTCATTGCATTATCATCAAGAAAGTCAAACACAGATTTTTTTAATAACTCAACTACATTCTTAAAGTTAACTTTTTTCATAGAGCAAATATAATGACTAATAAATATAGGCTTAAAACGGGTTCTTAAAAACTATAATTTTCAAATTTAACACTAGTAAATTCATTGACAAAAGTACCACAAAATACATAAGCTATAAAACAAAAAAAAGAGAAGTTATTCAACTTCTCTTTTAAGGATATATCTGTAATTTATTCTCTATTAAACATTAAAACGGAAATGCATCACATCACCATCCTTAACAATATATTCTTTACCTTCCACTCTAAGTTTACCAGCTTCTTTAACTTTAGCCTCAGAACCAAATTGCACAAAATCATCATAAGCGATAACTTCTGCTCTAATAAAACCTTTCTCAAAATCTGAGTGAATTACCCCTGCTGCTTTTGGCGCTGTATCCCCAACTTGAATAGTCCATGCTCTAACCTCTTTTACTCCAGCAGTAAAATAAGTTTGCAAGTCTAGTAATTTATATGCCGAACGAATTAATCTAGAAACTCCTGGTTCTTCTAATCCCACATCTTCTAAAAACATCTGACGTTCTTCATAGCTTTCAAGTTCCATGATATCAGCTTCTGTAGCAACCGCCAATACAATTACTTCAGCATTTTCATCTTTAATCAATTCTTTCACTTGCTCTACATAAGCATTTCCACTTACAGCAGAACCTTCATCAACATTACACACATACAAAACAGGTTTTGCAGTAATTAATTGAAAAGCCTCCATTAATTCTTCTTCATCTTGATTATTAGGCTCTACTACACGTGCTGATTTACCTTCTAATAATGTAGTACGGATACGTTCTAATAAATCTGCCTCTACTTGAGCTTCTTTATTTCCGGTCTTAGCAGCTTTCTTAACTTTCTCTAGTCTCTTTTCTACAGTATCTAAATCCTTTAACTGTAACTCTATATCAATAGTTTCTTTATCTCTAATAGGGTTTACATTTCCATCAACATGCACAATATTATCGTTATCAAAACAACGTAAAACATGAATAATAGCATTACACTCACGAATATTTCCTAAAAACTGATTTCCTAACCCTTCTCCTTTACTTGCCCCTTTTACTAAACCAGCAATATCAACAATATCCACTGTTGCAGGTAAAACTCTTTCTGGATTTACTAATTCTTCTAATTTTAACAATCTTGGGTCCGGTACATTTACCACCCCAATATTAGGTTCTATAGTACAGAAAGGAAAGTTAGCACTTTGAGCCTTTGCATTAGACAAACAATTAAATAAGGTTGATTTACCTACGTTAGGTAATCCTACAATACCTGCTTTCATATTTTTTTGATTATTTCACTCTTATTTTAAACGTTTGCAAATATATTAAAATAAAAGGTAAGAAAGGAGCAATCTTAAAAGTTGTATATGAATAATAGATAACAATTTGATTCATTCACCAAATAATAAGCATTAACACGATCTTAAAAAATCAAACTACCCCCAAGACAATAAAGAACAGAACATACATTTATCTATATTGATTAATTATATAACAATAAAAAG
>NZ_BAEX01000033.1 GCF_000246945.1 Myroides injenensis M09-0166 | reverse complement strand
TTTTTTATATATCTTCACTTTCAATAATTAGTCGACGACAACAATCATTTTTTGCTTCTTTACGCATTCTATTAGCAACCTTTACAACTTCGATCGATTTATTGCTCATGAACAATTTCATCGAATTAAAGATAGATAGAGTCTTTGCTGCTATTCGTTCGCCAAGTCGATCAGTACCCGGACGGAGTAATAACCCCGGACGGAGAATAATAGTATTATCAAAACCAATATTTAAGATTGACCTTTCTAATCTGCCCTTCATTTTACTATAGAAAAAGACACTATTTTCTGAGGCAGCTTTCGCAGATAGAAGAACAAAGTTTTTAACCTTATTATCCTTAGCATTGCGTGCGAATTGCATTACATAATCATAATCTATATGCCATTGCTTTTGTTTAGAACCAGCTTGTTTTTTGGTTGTACCTAGGCAACTAAAGGCTATATCACCTGAAATAAGATAAGACCACTCAGGCATTTTTTCAAAATCAACGATATGAGTAATTAATTTAGGATGTTGTATATCCCATTCTCTCCTCACAAAAATCACTACTTCAGAGTAGTAATCATCACAAAGTAATTGTCTTACCAATACTTTGCCTACTGCCCCTGTTGCTCCAATAACTAACGCTTTCATAACACCCTATTTTACTCAAAATTAATAAATCTAATTTCAGTTGAATGACTTACAATAAAAATATAGTAATTAAATCAATATTTGATTTGTTCCTCTTAATCAATAAAAAATAAAAATAAACATTTACTATCTACGAATCTATAACTTCATTAAGGATAACATAATATATGCCAATTTGAACAAAATTTATACTAAACCAGAAAAATATAACCTTCAGACTATCATTACAATGTATTATTATTGAAAACAAAAAGCCTCTCTTAAAAGTAAGAGAGGCTTTTTAACTTTATATAAAAAACTATTATTCGTCTTTTTTATGAGGAGCTAACATATGTTGAGGATCTAAGATTTCATCAAGTTTTTCTTTACTCAATAAATTATTCTCTAATACTAATTCATATACACCTCTTCCAGTTTCTAAGGCTTCTTTTGCAATTTTTGTACTTGCTTTATATCCGATATAAGGATTTAACGCTGTTACAATTCCAATACTTCCTAAAACTAATTCTTTATTGTGCTCTACGTTTGCCTTAATGCCTACAACACATTTATCAGCCAATGTTACAAAAGCATTTTCTAACCATTGCATTGATTCCATTAAAGTATGTGCTAGTACAGGCTCCATTACATTTAATTGTAACTGTGCAGCTTCAGCAGCCATTGTAATCGTAAAATCGTTACCAATTACTTTAAAACACACTTGATTTACTACTTCTGGTATTACAGGGTTTACTTTACCCGGCATAATAGAAGAACCCGGTTGCATTGGTGGTAATTGAATTTCGTTTAATCCAGTACGAGGTCCAGAAGACAATAAACGTAAATCATTACATATTTTAGATAATTTGATAGCAATCTTTTTAAGTGCTCCTGAATAAGCAACAAATCCACTTGTATCAGATGTAGCTTCTACTAAATTAACTGCAGATGATACTGGCTGTCCCATTAATTCACCTAAGTTTTTAGCACATAGGTCAGCATAGCCAGGTACAGCATTTAATCCTGTTCCAATTGCTGTTGCACCCATATTTATTTCTAAGAAAGCTTGACTAGCTTGGTTAAGAGTGGCAATCTCTTTTTTCAAAGTGTAAGCGAATGCTCCAAACTCTTGTCCTAATGTCATTGGCACAGCATCTTGTAACTGAGTACGTCCCATTTTAATAACATTAGCAAACTCTTTTTCTTTTGCTTCTAATGCGCTAACTAGCGTTTCTAATCCAGCAACTACAGTTTTATTCATTTCGAAAACTGCAACTTTTAACGACGTTGGATAAGCGTCATTTGTAGATTGTGATAAATTCACATGATCGTTAGGAGAGCAATATTGATATTCTCCTTTTTGATGCCCTAATATTTCGATTGCTCTATTAGCAATTACTTCATTGGCATTCATATTGACAGAAGTACCTGCACCACCTTGAATCATATCTACAGGAAATTCTGTAAGCAGTTTACCGTCTAATATCTCTTTACAAGCTTTTACAATAGCTTGATAAATATTTTCATCTAGAACGTTTAACTCATAATTCGTTTTAGCAGCTGCCCATTTAACTTTTGCTAATCCTTTTACAAATTCAGGATAGTCATATAGTTTACTATTTGATATTTTAAAATTATTAATCGCTCTTTGTGTTTGTACACCATAATACGAGTCTTGAGGTACTTGTAATTCGCCTAATAAATCACTCTCAATTCTAGTTGCTTTCATAAGATACAATTTTAATATTTCTACTAAGTTACGAAGTAAAATCTACATATTAATGCTTTATTTAGTCTGGTTTTTATTCTTCATTAAAACTACCAGAAACGTAATAAATTTTACCACCTAAGCGCTCAAAAACTGAGGATTCCCAATGTATTTGGTCAGTTCCATTGCGATCTTTAAAATAGGCTTTAAATACTACATGGTTATCTTCTGATTTAACAACCTCTAGTTTTTGCCAAATATTCTCTTTTGACCACTCTAATATTGCCTTTTTTGTATGAAAATGACGTGTTTTAGGGTGCGTCGTATCAATTATATATTTCGCATTTGCTAGAACATAAGCTGAGTAACGCGATCGCATTAATTCTTCTGCTGTTTCTGGAAAAGCTTTTAATTCTAAAAACTTTCTACAACAACTATCAAATGATATGCCACTTCCACAATAACATTCTTGTTGGTTTTCCATTACTACAATTGTTTCTTTAAATCCTCCACAATTTTCAAACACTTACCTAGTAATACTATTTCGTCATCAGACTGAGCAAAATCTAATTTCTCATTTAGTTCTTCTGACACAACATTTACTCTATCTATTAAACCATCCTTATTATTTTGCTTAAATAAGGTAATTAACTGCATAATTTCTTTTTGAATATCAACTATCTCCATCTATATTTTTTTATCAGTTACAAAGGTATTTTGTTATTCTTCACAAATGTTGAAATATAAAAAATATTTTAATCTTCTAATTTTCACTTATCAAATCACTCAAGGAATATGGTACAATTAATGCGAGTTATTCCTTTAAATTATATAAAATCATTTATGCTACTTGACCTTCTTAATTTACTCTATCCTAAAATCTGTTTATCCTGTGAAGACATATTACTTCAAAATGAGAAACATATATGTCTTACCTGCCTTGATAACCTCCCTTTTACAAAACAATGTTTTCAAGAAGATAACGATGCTTATCAAAAATTCTATGGAAGAATATCAATTGAACATGCAAGTTGCCTATTATTTTTTAAAAGGGGAACAAATACACAAAACCTTTTTCATAATTTAAAGTATCACAATCATCCAGAAATTAGTTACTTTCTAGGCAAAATATTCACTGAAGAATTAAAGAACACCAATCTTTTAGATTCAATCACTAGTATCGTTCCTGTCCCTATACACCGAATTAAAAAGAAAAAAAGAGGCTATAACCAAGTAGATGGATTTGCAGATGCACTTAGCGAAGTATTCAATATTGAAATTGAAAAAGAGTTATTATTAAAAACAACCAAGACAAGGTCTAAAGCTAGTCAATCACTTTTTGAAAGACTAAAAAAACAAAAAGAAGATATAGTACTTAATACCCAAATTATACCTAGAGAAAATAATCATTTCTTATTAATAGATGATATACTGACGACAGGCAGTACATTAGAAAAATGTACCTAAGAACTATTCAAAATCCCTAATTCAAAAATCACAATTCTATGTCTAGCAATGACTACCAAAAGATTTTAATACTCTAGATTTTCTAACTAAAAAATATAATTGTTACTTTGTCTTTTATAATGTAAGTTATGTCTAAATTTCGCATCTATTTTATTAGTTGTTTTATTATTCTTTGCCTAGTTTGTTTTTCTAACTGTGCAAAGCGTGGTTATATAAGTGGAGGTCCAAAAGATACTCTGCCCCCAGTTATGCTAAAGAGCGTACCTAAAAATTATTCAATCAATTTCGATCAAGATGAAATAAAAATTGATTTTGATGAGTACGTTAAGATTAATAAAGCAAATCAGAACTTAATAGTCTCTCCGCCATTAGATAACATGCCTGATATCAGTCCTATGGGGATGGCAAAAAAAAACTGTTACTATTAAGATAAAAGATACCTTAAAACCAAACACAACTTATAGTTTCAACTTTGGTGATGCAATAGTAGACAACAATGAAGGGAATATCCTAAAACAATTCAAATATGTCTTCTCTACAGGAGATTATATCGACTCTTTAAAAATATCGGGAACGATTAGTACTGCAAATAAACTTGTAGCGGACAATTTTGTCAATGTAATGCTGTATGATGCTAAAACGTTCAACGATTCTACCGTATATAAAGAAAAACCTCTTTACATCACTAATACATTAGATAGTCTTACTGATTTCACAATTGAAAATATAAAGGAAGGTAACTACTACTTAATCGCTCTTAAAGACAAAAACAACAACTATAAATTTGACCCTAAACAGGATAAAATTGCTTTCTATAAAGATAGTATTACAGTGCCAACTGATGAAAAGTTTAACTTGACTCTATTCAAATCTGACGAAAAATTTGAAGCAAATAGACCATCGCAAATCAGTGAAAACAAATGGTATTTACCGTATTATGGAGATACAGAAAATGTAAAAATATCCGTTAGTAAAAATGATAGCCTGATCAAGAGTACCTATACTTATCTTCCTCAGAAGGATTCTTTACAAGTATGGTTTCCAAAGATTAATGCTGACTCACTCCATGTAACAGTAGAAAAAGATGAGTTTAAAAAGATATTTACTGTTAAACCTAGAGTAAAAATTAAAGAAGTTGACTCATTATCCATATCTGGAACGAACAGCGTTCTACATTATATTAATGACTTCAAGATTTCTACTACTACACCTCTTAGTACAGTCAATAAAGAATTAGTCGAAGTATTAAATAAAGATTCTATAGCTGTTCCATTTACAATCGAAAATTATCCCCTAGATCAGAATTTACTTATCAAATTCGAAAAAGAGGAAAATATGCAATATTATGTCAACCTTATGCCAAATGCATTAATTGACTTTTTTGGGTCAGCTAATGACACCTTACAGTATAGTGTCAAGACAAATCCATATACAGACTATGGTAATCTGACATTAAATATCACAGGCATAAAACGCTACCCTATCATAGTAGAGGTTTTAGATGAAAATGAGAAATTAGTCATTAGCCAATATGGAGAAGATAATCAGACAAAATTTGTATTTAATTTATTACCTCCAAAAAAATATTACGTACGAATAGTATATGACGATAATAAAAATGGAAAGTGGGATACCGGTTATTACTGGGATAAAAGACAACCTGAAGAAACAATCTATTTTGAAGAATTAATCGATGTAAGAGCCAATTGGGATATTGACCAACAAATAGACCTCTAAAATATAAAGACCTCTAAAAACCGTTTGTAATACGCTTTAGAGGTCTTTTTTTATCTTAATGTGCGAAACTAAAGTAATATTGTGACTACAATACGATTTATTCTTAATCTATAACTTTGAAGGCAAGTGGTGTAAAAAAAGCAGTACAAGTCAAGTTTTAATCACGATGTGTCCATAGTGAGTCCATTGTAAGTCCATAGTGCCTCTATTAAAATAGGGGTATTTAATAGAGTCAATATGGATTTACTATTTAATCACTCTGCTAACATCTACCACTAATCTACTGCAGTACTAACAGTATTCCATTGCAATTGATAGGATTATTCAAGTAAATACTCCTTGCTAGATGAGATCTATTGTAGCTTTTCAATATCTAGAAGAAAAATAGAATCCTGTCTTTCTGATTACGAATTTCTCTTTATAAGTAAACTAACATCCTAAAGTACTCCTACTTTAACAAAGTTGTTTTTAAACTATTACGCCTCTATCAAAAAACAAATCAATATGGAATCCTGACATAAGAAATAATTTAAAAAGAACTTATCTTAAACCATACTTTATACCAAGTATCATAAATTTAGATGGAAGTCATCTGCATCTTTCAAAAATTTAAATTTACTCTTAGCTTTATTCAATTCTTCGAGATTCAGTGTTACTGCAATATTCTGCTCACCTTCTTGAGGTTCTATCATGTATTTTCCAAAACAGTCTAATACTTGCGAATGACCTGAATAGATATTATTATTCTCATCAACTCCACTTCTATTTACCCCAATGGTATAACACATATTCTCAATAGCTCTAGCCTTTAACAAAGAGTCCCAAGCATATATTCGCTGGTCTGGCCAACTAGCCACATAAATAAGAAGATCATATTCATCCTTATTATTTCGCGCATATACTGGAAAGCGCAAATCATAACATACTAAAGGACAAATACGCCAACCTTTATAATTTACAATCAGCCTGTCTTTACCAGCAGAATATACCTTCTCTTCTCCTGCTAAGCTAAAAAGATGCCTCTTATCATACGATTGAATATTACCTAAATCATCAATAAATAAAAGTCGATTATAAAAGTTACCATTTTCTTGGACCACTAAACTTCCAATAATAGCAAATGATTTACTTCTTGCAAGCTCCACAAGCTTATTAATATTCTTGTCGTTCATTTGCAATGCTACGCGCTCTGGATGCATTGTAAATCCAGAAGAAAACATTTCTGGTAAAACTACTAAATCAACATTATCAGCTACATCTTCTAATTGATTTATAAAAAAATTAATATTACTATTTACATCTTCCCATTCTAGAGAAGCTTGCATTAAAACTACATTCATTGCTTTGTATAAATTAATTAGTGAAATTAAATCATCAATTCACAATATACTCAAAAATAAAAAAGGAGCAAGATATTTTATCTTGCTCCTTTCTGTATATAGAAAAATTCTATTAATTATTTAATACTTGCTTTTAAATATTCTCTATTCATACGAGCAATATTCTCAAGTGAAATACCTTTAGGACATTCTACTTCACAAGCACCTGTATTTGTACAGTTACCAAATCCTAAAGCATCCATTTCAGCAACCATATTTTGAACACGGTCAGCAGCCTCTACTTTACCTTGTGGTAACAATGCAAACTGAGATACTTTAGCTGATACGAATAACATAGCAGAAGAGTTTTTACAAGTTGCAACACAAGCTCCACAACCAATACATGTCGCAGCATCAAATGCACGGTCAGCATCATGTTTAGGAATTGGAATAGAGTTAGCATCTTGCGTATTACCAGAAGTATTTACTGATACAAACCCTCCAGCATGTTGAATTTTATCAAATGCAGTACGGTCTACTACTAAGTCTTTAATAACTGGGAAAGCTTTAGCTCTAAATGGTTCAATATAAATAGTATCTCCATCTTTGAACTTTCTCATGTGTAACTGACAAGTAGTAATAGCTCTATCAGGACCATGTGCTTCTCCATTAATGAACAAAGAACACATACCACAAATACCTTCACGACAGTCGTGGTCAAAAGCTACTGGATCATCACCTTTCTCAATTAACTCGTTGTTTAAAACATCAAGCATTTCTAAGAAAGACATATCAGGAGAAATATTGTCGATTTTATAATCAACCATTTTTCCTTTTTCTTTAGCGTTTTTTTGACGCCATATTTTTAATGTAAGATTCATTTGCATCGAATTTTTACAATAAGACTTGATTAAAAAATCAAAATCTCAATATTATTTATAACTACGAGTTACCAATTTAATGTTTTCATAAACTAAGTCTTCTTTGTGAAGTACAGCATCACGAGGATTACCTTTGTACTCCCAAGCAGCAACGTAAGCGAAGTTTTCGTCATCACGTTTTGCTTCTCCATCCTCAGTTTGGTGTTCTTCACGGAAGTGACCTCCACAAGATTCTTCACGGTGTAAAGCATCTTTCGCAAATAATTCACCTAATTCTAAAAAGTCAGCTACTCTTAAAGCTTTCTCTAACTCTTGGTTAAAACTTTCTGCACTTCCAGAAACTTTAACGTCTTTGTAAAACTCTTCTCTTAACGCTGCTATTTCATCCATAGCTTCAGTTAATCCTTTTGCATTACGAGCCATTCCAACTTTATCCCACATAATTTTACCTAATTTTTTGTGGAAATAGTCAACTGAATGCGTTCCTTTATTATTCATCAAGTGATCAATAATACCTCTTACATTTTTCTCAGCTTCATCAAATTCTGGTAAATCTGTAGGGATAGCTCCTGTACGAATATCATCAGCTAAATAGTTACCGATTGTATAAGGTAACACAAAATATCCATCTGCAAGACCTTGCATTAATGCAGAAGCTCCTAAACGGTTCGCTCCGTGGTCTGAGAAGTTTGCTTCACCTAAGATATAACAACCTTTAATAGTAGACATCAATTCATAATCTACCCATAAACCACCCATAGTATAGTGAACAGCTGGATAAATCATCATTGGTGTAGTATATGGATCCTCATCTACGATTTTCTCATACATTTGGAAAAGGTTACCGTATTTATTTTCTACAACGTCCTTTCCTAATTTGTATACTAACTTAGCATCGTTTTCATCTAAGTGTTGAATACGAGCTTGCTCTTTACCATAACGATCAATTGCAGAAGCAAAATCTAAATAAACAGCTTCACCAGTAGCATTCACACCATATCCAGCATCACATCTTTCTTTAGCAGCACGAGATGCAACGTCACGAGGTACTAAGTTACCAAACGATGGATATCTTCTTTCTAAGTAGTAATCTCTATCTTCTTCAGCAATTTGAGTTGGTTTTAATTTACCTTCTCTAATCGCTTTAGCATCTTCTAATTTTTTAGGAACCCAAATACGTCCGTCATTACGAAGAGATTCAGACATCAAAGTTAATTTTGATTGGTGATCTCCAGTAACAGGAATACATGTAGGGTGAATTTGTGTATAACAAGGGTTTGCAAAGTAAGCACCACGTTTGTGTGCTTTCCAAGCAGCAGTAACGTTAGATCCCATTGCATTTGTAGATAAGAAGAATACGTTACCATATCCACCTGTACAAATTACAACAGCGTGAGCTGAATGACGCTCAATCTCACCATTAATTAAGTTACGAGCTATAATACCTCTTGCTTTACCATCTACGATAACGATGTCTAACATCTCATGACGGTTATACATTTGGATCTTACCACGACCGATTTGACGGTTCATAGCAGAGTAAGCTCCTAACAACAATTGTTGTCCTGTTTGTCCTTTAGCGTAGAATGTACGTGAAACTTGTACACCACCAAAAGAACGGTTATCTAAAAGACCTCCGTATTCACGTGCAAAAGGTACACCTTGAGCAACACATTGGTCAATAATATTTTCTGAAACTTCAGCTAAACGGTAAACGTTAGCTTCACGAGCACGGTAATCTCCTCCTTTTACAGTATCGTAAAATAATCTGTAAACTGAGTCACCATCTCCTTGGTAATTTTTTGATGCGTTAATCCCCCCTTGAGCAGCAATTGAGTGCGCACGACGAGGTGAATCTTGATAACAAAAAGCTTTTACATTATAACCTAATTCAGCTAATGTAGCAGCAGCTGAACCACCAGCTAATCCTGTTCCTACAACGATAACATCAATATTACGTTTATTTGCAGGGTTAACTAATTTAATATGATTTTTATAATCTGACCATTTCTTATCGATAGGTCCTTGAGGTATCTTAGAATCTAATTTCATAATCAATTTCTTTAGGACTATTTAAGAATAAAGTGAATATACAAAGGAATAATAGCAAATAGTGCTGGCACAAGATATGCAAACAATGTTCCTGCTCCTTTGATTAATCCGTTATACTTTGGATTATTAATCCCTAATGATTGGAATGCACTTGCAAAACCATGTGATAAGTGGAAAGCAAGAACAGCCATTGCTAAAACGTAAAGAATAGTGTATACTAATCCTAAACTTTCATCTTTAAAGAATGCTACAGTAATCTTGTGTAGATCTTTATAACCATCAGCAACTTTTAAATCACCTTGATAAAACCCTGTTCCTTTAATAGTTAATTGTTGGTTTTCAATTGCACTTACAGGAATATGTTGTTCTTGAACAGTTTTGTACAATGCCATTGCAGGTTGACCTTCACCTATAGAAACTTCTATAACTTGTAAAGGCATTCCTTTGTCAAAGTGCATCTTTGCCCAAAAATTAACCATGTGAGTAACAATAAATACTAACAACAATGTACCTAAAATAGCCATATTACGCGATGAAAATGAGCTATTCGCTGCAGCATTGTTCTTTGCATAACCTATTGGACGCGCTTTCTTGTTTTGAACAGTTAAAACAATACCATCAATCGCGTGAAATAAGATTGAAATATAAGTTAAATAAGATAAAACTTTTACTGCTGGATTAGTTGTCATGAAGAATGCGTACTCATTGAATTTTGATGCATCACCAAAAATCAATTGAAGGTTTCCCACCAAGTGACCAACCAAAAACAAGCATAAAAATAACCCAGTAAGAGCCATCCAATATTTCTTCGCTAAGGATGACTTTAAAAGTGCAGATTTTGCCATAATGTAATTTTAATTGTTTTTCTTGAAAAAATCAATCAAAAATACAGCTAATTAACTTTATGCACAATGTGTCAATGTTTATTTATATTGAGTTTAAACAAACAAAAACTCAACTAAATCCAAGCAAAAGAAATCAAAAAGAAATTATTTTAAGATAATAAAAACAATTTTAAGACAAATCGTTAAAATGTCTTTAAAATATTCGCTTCAATAACAATAATAAAGTTAGCCAAACCTTTGTTTTCGCTAGCAAAAGTGTCTACATCTTCGCTTTCTACCATAGTAATTGTACTAACTCTCAATGCAGGATTATACTTATTTAAGTACCAAAATATCCCTTCATAGTTATTACTGTGGTAAGAACCATTAAAATGTAAAAACAATTTATCGCTTTTTATATTTTGAGTAATAAAATGCCCCATTGTAGCATCTTTAATAGCTTGCGCCTTTGGGAAGTTATCATTCGCATGATCCTCAAA
Organism: Myroides injenensis M09-0166; assembly: GCF_000246945.1. Taxonomy (GTDB): domain Bacteria; phylum Bacteroidota; class Bacteroidia; order Flavobacteriales; family Flavobacteriaceae; genus Flavobacterium; species Flavobacterium injenense. Next base: position 22,099 of record NZ_BAEX01000033.1, on the reverse strand, counting down.
CATTGCCATCATATTTTTATATCCTGGTAATTCTCCATCATAAGGGAAAGGAAGTGGTGCAATCCAACTCTTTTCTGTATCACTTAGACTATCTAATGCAGCTTCTCCTTGTTTAAAAAGTAGACTAGCATAGCGACGAGGTACATTTGTAGCTATAAAATCTAATCCATTAGACTTTGCGTACTCTACTAATGGTTTATAATCTCCTTCATAATTATTCCACAATCTAACTTCTTCTTTAAACTCATCATTAGTAATAGTACCATCCACATATTTAGATAACCCTTCTTGATTGTCAGCTTCAAACATTTCAGCACCTAAAACAACACCTTTGCGCTCATTTAAAGATTTCGTTACTTGTAATTGTAACCAATGTCCTAATGAATTATTATGATACTCGCCAAAAAGTACTACATCACTTTTAGCTAACTCCTTTATCATTTTCTTATAACTTACCTTTTTACCTTTTGAATTATAAATTTGGAAAGGTTGTCCATTTTGTGCAAAACTGATTGAACAAATCATAAAAACAAGTATCAATAAAGTGTTTCTCATTATTTTTTAGATATATAATTATTGCTATATTTTGAATCACAAATATACTTCTTTCTTTTATTTAGATTTCTTTTAGATAACAGAATAACATTTTTTTTAATTTTATAAATTCCCTATCGCCACATATTCATTCAAACAATAGCATAAAAACCTTCTATTTATAGTACAAAATAAAACTTTAACCTTTTTATTCTATTGACTAACGAGTAACTTTGTATTACAGAAATTAAAAAATAATGAGTGTTAATACGCTAATCTATAAAAATATAAACCTTTCCTACATTGAAAAAGGAAAAGGAAATGCAATTGTCTTTTTACATGGGTTCCTAGAGAATGCGTCTATGTGGGATACCTATATTGACTACTTTGCCACTAGAAATAGAGTAATTGCCATTGACTTGCTGGGACATGGAAAAACGGAGTCATTAGGTTATGTTCATTCAATGGAAGATATGGCAGATGCTGTTTATGCCATTATTAGTTCTTTAAAACTAAAGAAAGTAACATTAATAGGGCACTCAATGGGAGGATACGTTTCATTAGCCTTTGGTGAACTCTATCCTGAACTAGTAAAAAAAATAATTCTTATAGCCTCTACTACAAGATCAGACAGTGATGAAAAAAAAGTAAATAGATCTAGATCAATTGAATTAATAAAGAAAAATAGCGAAACATTTGTAAAGATGGCTATCAATAATCTGTTCACTCTAGAAACTAGGACAAAGATTCAAGACAAAATAGATCATCAAATCAATGAAGCTTTAAAAACTAGTAAGCAAGGTATTGTAGCTGCATTAGAAGGTATGAAAATAAGAGTAGATAGAGAAGTGCTTCTACACTTTGCGCCTTATCCCATTAAAATGATTTTTGGCACAGAAGATTCCATTATGCCTTATGAAGAAGTAATCACCCAGACAGAGAATACTGACATTGAAGTTATTAACATAGCAGCAGGTCACATGATACATCTAGAAGCACCTGACGACTTATTACAAGCCTTAAAACAACTTATAAAATCATGAGAAAGGTGCAGATGCACCTTTCTTATTTTAATTCTTCTATAAAATCTATCTCAGGACTTAATATTTGTTGTAATAAGACAATCAATTCTTCTATGAATTGATGAATAGTATCTTTTGTAATATTATTATCTACTGAACGTCCACTTCCTACTCCAAAAAACAAAAATCCTTCTTTTCTATTCTTAAACGAATATATACCAGCTTCTAAAGGCTTATTAATATCTTCACCTCCGTTTGAATACATTAAAGCATAGCAAAGCAATTGTATTATCTTATCATTCTTTAATTCTAAAGTAAAACCTTCCCAATTTCTCAACTTCACATTAGAAGATTCAACTTTTCCACTTTTATAATCGATTACCCTAATTACTCCATTTCGCTCTTCTATTCTATCTACAAAACCAAATAAATTAACCGGATATGGAAGACGGTCATCTACTAATGTATATTTCAACTCAGTTTCTAACTCTAATAATAATACCTCATCTCCTTGCTCTAATCGTGTAATTTCTTCATTTAAAAAATGGTAGACATTTCGCTTCGCTACTTCAAAAGCTAATAAGTTTTTTCCCATCTTTTCCCTATCACTATTATACACCTCTTCAAATTGTCGTTGTACCTCGTCATCAGCTTTTTTCTGAATCTCTTTTATAATAGAAATTGTCAATATATGCCTTCTATAAGGTAGATATAAATTTTCTAAAGCGTTATGGATAATCGTACCAAGTGTATTCAATGCTACGCTCTCTTCTACCTCTTCCACCTCTCTAATCCCAAGAACACGTTGCATATAAAACTGCATAGGATTTCTTAAATAATTCGACAAAGCCGATGGAGAAAACCCTCTACCTAATGCAATACGCTTTAACTCATCTTGCAGTAAACTTGACTTTGGAATTTCTAATGGGATATAAGCTTTCTCAGGCAAATCAGCAGAATACGTGACATAATCAACTTTGTGATTAGGATGATGTTCTATTTCCAATTGCGTTAAGAATCTACTTTTTTCTCCAGCATCCATCCCCTCTGCCTGTGAGTTATATAATAAATATATATTTTTTGCTCTTAGAAGTAAATGATAAAAGTGATAACTATAAATAGCATCTTTCTCTTTATATGTTGGTAAGCCTATTTCACGTTTAACATCATAAGGAATAAAAGAATTCAGAGCTTTACCTGCAGGAAACTTACCTTCATTTACTGAAGTTACAATCACAGTATCAAAATCAAGCACCCTACTTTCTAAAACCCCCATAATTTGCAGCCCTTGAAGAGGTTCACCTTCAAAAGACACTTCAGCCATATCCATAATCTGCTTATATAATGCATATAAGGTATCATAGCTAGCGATAAAAGTATATTTCTGACAGTATGAAATTAAACGATTCAACATTTGATAAGCTGAATACAAAAATGTCTTTGTCAACAATTCACTTTCATCTTCATTCTGCAAACTATTCTTAATATAAAACACCACCTCAACTAATGATTCTAAAATCTCAATAGCTGTCTTGTCTTTCCAATTTTGAAATACTATTGCACGAATAGGATAATCACTATCATTAATCCAACTATCAAAGCGCTTTAGATTAAAAAACGTAAGATTACGTTCGTTAATTTCTTTCACTATATTATTAGCATCAAGCAAATTAGCTAAAACAGGATTAGTTAATACATCTAGTATTTCTTTGTAATAAACGACATATTGATTAGAAGATCTCTTAATAGCAGACAGGTGCATCTTAAAAATTTTACTCAATAAGATCTGTACTGGATTACTATTACCACTATAACCCATAGTAATATTAAGACTACTAACTTCTTTAGGTAAACTATGTAATACTGGTAGTAATAAATTTTCTTCTCCCAATACAACTGCTACTTTATCTAAAGAAACATCTTCTTTTATTAAGTCCTCAACAATTTGTCCTGCGATTTTTGCCTGCCCGACACTCTTAGGTGTCTGAATAATTTGGATATTCTTCTCTTTAGCAAACTCATCGACAATCCACTCAAATGGATTGTATTTATAAAATTGCCAATTGCGTTTTATGCGTCTTAAGAAAAGTCCAGCATCATGATAAACATCATCAATGAAGGTTTTGTCAATATCCCAATAAACTTTTCCTTTTTTCTCTAATAAAAATTGTTGAAAAATCACTTCCTCTGCCGCATTCAAAGCATTAAAACCTGCAAAAGAATATTGCTTATCAGTATTTTCAACAAACTCTTTATGTTTTTTAACTGCCTCACGATAGATCAGGCCTTGATATCCAATCCCTTTACTTAATAAAGTTTTATAAAGCACTTCATAGTACTTGGGCATTTTGTTCCAAAAGTCAAGATAATTTTCTATTAAGTCAGTTCGTTGATCTGGATCCAAAGACCAATGTTTTATATCTTCTATATTCTTAAGATAGGAAAATACAAAATTAGGTTCAAGTAAATATCTATCTATTTCATTAAAGTCTTGAAGCAACATCTTTGCCCAATTAGCAAAGTGATCAAAATCTTGAGCATCTGAAGAATGAATCTCTTTATAAACAATATAAAATTCAAAAAGAAGTTCAACCGAATCAATATTTCGAATACCAGATATTGTTTGTATTAGCTCTTCAATACTAATTATTTCAGGTGCAAATACGCTAGCAGAATAATGCCCTTTTAAGGCTTCTAATAAAAATATCTTTGCTCTTTTATTTGGTAAAACAACTACCAAATTGTCCATTCTGTCAGGAAAATCCTTTTTAATCTGAGCACTTAATCTTCCAAGAAAAGTAGATGAATTCATAAAAATAAAGATATAAAAAAAAGCGCTTCGAAATTCGAAGCGCTTTTAATATTATATTCTGTGTTCAACCAATTATTTTACTACTTGGATTTCAACACGTCTGTTAGCCTCACGACCTTTAACAGTTTTGTTTGAAGCGATTGGGTCAGCAGATCCGTAACCTTTAGAAGTTAAACGGCTAGCGTCGATACCTTTCTCGATCAAATAAACTTTAACTGCATTAGCTCTGTTATCAGATAATGGCACGTTAATTTTATCAGTACCTGTGCTATCTGTATATCCAGCGATGTGGAATTTAGCAGTAGGGTATTCTTTCATTACTTTAACAATATTGTCAAGAACTGGGTAAGAAGAATCTTTGAATGTATATTTACCAGTGTTGAATAAGATAGTTTTACCGTACTCATTAAGTTGTTTTACATGTTCTTCTTTAATTTCAGGACATCCATTGTTTGAAGCTGGACCAGGAACATCTGGACATTTGTCTAAATGATCAGGCACTCCGTCTCCATCTCTATCTGGCCAAGGACAACCTTTGTTTTCTTTTGGACCAGGAACTTCAGGACACTCATCTTTATTATCTGGCACTCCGTCTCCATCAGTATCAGGACATCCGTTGAACTCAGCTAATCCTGGAACATCTGGACATTCGTCTAAATGATCTGGAATACCATCTCCGTCAGTGTCAGGACATCCGTTGAACTCAGCTAATCCTGGAACATCTGGACATTCGTCATACTTGTCTAAGATTCCATCTCCATCTGTATCTTTTCCACCAAATTGGAAACGAATACCAGCAAAGTGTTGCATATGTGAAGCCACATCTACATCTGGAGTTCTTGTATCATCAAATGAATGTTTGTAAGTAGATTGAACTGTTAACGCGATATTTGGTGTAAACCAGAAGTTTAACCCAAGACCACCATTCACAGTACCTGCACTTGCATCACCCATAAATGTATATCCCCCACCTACTAAGATAAATGGATCTACAACTTTAGCTTTTAATAATTCTTTGAAGCTATATTTAACTTCAGCATCAATTCCGTAATAAGTTAAATCACCTGGATTATATTTGTAGTATCCTTCAGCTTCATCACTGATGAATTTGTCAATTTTATTAACAGATCCAACTACTCCTAATGAAAATCCATCACCTAAATATCTTGCAACATTTAAGTAAGATACAGATGGAAGAATATTCCAATCTCCTGTTTGGAAATAACCACCCATTCTGTGTGAAAAACCTTTAGCAGAACTTACTTTCGTATTAACTGCGTTAGCTCCCACTGTTACTGCCCAAGGATGATCAGCATCCTGCGCATGTGCAGATAATCCAGCACAAAGTACAGCAGCAGCAAATAATTTGTTGAGATGTTTCATAACTTTTTATTTTTTTACTTTACCGTAATAAGATTCAAAAATACAACTATTCCTTAATAATCACAAAAAATTTTAATAATAATCGCATTTTAAACCAGAATTTATTCAATTTTAAATTACTTTAAGCTCTTTTCCCACTTTAATGAAAGCTTCTATCGCTTTATCAAGATGGTCTTTTGTATGTGCGGCTGATAACTGAACACGTATTCTAGCTTTACCTTGAGGAACTACTGGATAAAAGAATCCTGTAACATAAACTCCATTTTCCAATAATTTATCTGCCATATCTTGCGATAATTTTGCGTCATATAACATTACTGGTACTATAGCTGAATCCCCGTCAATAATATCAAATCCTGCTTTTTTCATTCCTTCTTTGAAATAATTGGTATTCCATTCCAATTTATCTCTTAAAGAAGTATCATTTTGTAATAAATCAAATACTTTTAATGAAGCCCCAACAATCATTGGCGCAAGTGAATTAGAAAACAAATATGGACGTGAACGTTGTCTTAATAGCTCTATGATTTCTTTCTTCCCAGTAGTATATCCACCCATTGCTCCACCTAAAGCTTTACCTAATGTTCCTGTTATAATATCTACGCGACCCATTACGTTTTTAGCTTCCAAGGTTCCTTTACCTGTTGCTCCAATAAAACCAGCAGCATGACACTCATCTACCATTACTAAAGCATCGTATTTATCTGCTAAATCACATATTTTATCTAATGGTGCTACTAAGCCATCCATTGAAAAAACACCATCTGTAACAATGATTTTAAAACGATGACCTGCTTCATTTGCTTTTATTAATTGCTGCTCTAAATCTTCCATATTGTTATTTTCATAACGATATCTTGCAGCTTTACACAAACGCACTCCATCAATAATAGAAGCATGATTTAGACTATCAGAAATAATAGCGTCGTCAGCTCCTAATAATGGTTCGAATACTCCTCCGTTTGCATCAAATGCAGCTGCATAAAGAATAGTATCTTCTGTCCCATAAAAATTAGCAATAGTTTTTTCTAATTCTTTATGAATATCCTGTGTACCACATATAAATCGAACTGATGACATTCCGAATCCATGTGTATCTAATGTATCTTTTGCTGCCTTAATAACTTCCGGGTGAGATGACAAACCTAAATAGTTATTTGCACAAAAATTTAATACTTTATCTCCTGAAGAAACTGTTATCTCTGCTCCTTGAGGAGATGTAATAACTCTTTCTTTCTTGAATAACCCATTTTCTTCAATTGTAGCTAATTCTTTTTGAAGATAATCTTTAATCTTTCCGTACATATTTAAATTTTTAAAGCGTTTCAATTATTCTATTACTATTACAAATGTATTATTTTTAAATCATCTCCCGTATATAGTAATACTTTTTTAATCACCTCATAACCCATTTCCTGCAAAGAAATGGCATAATCTAAAACTTGCTTTTTATATTTTTCTTCTTCTTTACCCGTTTTATAGTCCAAAACCATTGCTTTTTCACCTCTAATAGCTATTCTATCTGGAATTGTATTTCTTTGGTTTGCACCTATTATTACCCTTTCATTGTATATTACATTATCACTTTCAAAAAACAATTCCAATTCTGGATGTGTAACAATTTTCCAAACTATATCTTTAAATTGATCTTTTTGTTTCTCCTGAATGAGTCCCTCTTCTATTGCTCTTAAAATAGCTTCTTCCACACTGTCTTTATCTATTACGAAAGACATTATCTCATGCACTAAATTTCCATATTCAATTGCTTTCTGGCTATGTGAATCCCACATTAATGCTTCTCGTTGAGCAATTTTTATTGATCCAAAATGTAAAGCCTCTTCTACTGGCGAAATTTGTTTATTTAATTCATCTTGCCTCAATATTGGCTCCTTTGATATCCGCTCTGGCGTTCCGAAATCATATTGCAATTGTGCATCATTATACATTCCTTGCTGTACCAAGAAGTTTAAAAAGAACATAGAAAGATTATTACTAAACTCACCACTTTTATTGACATTCTTGTAGCTTATTACATACAGTTGCTCTTCCGCTCTAGTTAAAGCTACATATAGCACATTAATAGTATCTAAAAGCATCTCTTGTTCTTTATGCTCATATAGCTTCTGTGCATGTGCACCATAATCCACAACTTCCTTTTTGGAATCTACCAATGCTTTTGGAAATTTTATATTTTCATCTCTCTCCTCAATATCAATCCAAAGTTTATCTCTATTACTCCTAGCATAATCCTCTTCTGCAAACGGGAAGATAACGACAGGAAACTCAAGACCTTTTGACTTATGAATAGTCATTATTTGTACAGCGTTTCGCCCTTCTGGCGTTGGAATACTGAACTTTTGATAATTAGACTCCCAATAGTCAATAAAGTCACTAATTCCAAACTGATTTTTTAAACTTTTTTCTAATAAAAGATCTAAGAAGTACAATACGTAGGAGTTAGCTACCTTGTTTGGCATAAAAGCATAAATAATTTCTTCAACTGCATCATATAATGATTTAGCTCTACATACCTTAAAGGAAATAGGAACACCTCTTTCCTTTAACCATTCTTCTAAATCACTTTCCTTTTCAATTGATAACCCTTCTTTAATAAAATCATGCTTTTGTTTACCTAACTTATTGCGTTCACCGACATAATATAACATTAAAGCTTTTGCTTCCTTATCCTTATTATTTTTAAGATAGCGCAATACATTAATGATTAAACGTACTTCACTTGCATTATTAATTAATAAAGAATCCGAAGACAAAATAGCAATATCATTTTCGGTCAAATAGTTTGCTAACGTTACTCCGTGATCTCTTTTTCTAGTTAGAATAACAATATCCTTTAATTCAAAACCTTGATCTAATATTTTATGAATAGTAGCTAAAGTAGCTTTAGCATATTGTTCATTCTTATCAATAGCAATATCATCCTCTCCTTTTTCCTTTTCCAGAAACTCAATACTTACATATCCACCTGCTTTACTATTAATTTTTTGGGCACTTTTATTTTCATATAAATCCTTATAATCTTCATTTGAAAAATACTGCGATAGATCTTTAAAAAAAGCATTGTTAAAATTAATTACTTCTGCATAGCTTCTATAATTTGTATCAAGATGTATTGTTGCTTTGTCTGGATTGGAGAAAGGATTAATATCCTTACTCAAATCAATAAATTGCTCTGCCTTTCCTCCTCTCCACCTATAAATAGACTGTTTAGGATCTCCCACGATCATTAAACTTCCTTTTACCCCAGAATGATCCTCACCTGCAAGTGCATTATCAATTAAGGGCACTAAATTCTGCCATTGCATCTCAGAGGTATCTTGAAATTCATCGATAAAGAAATGATGGTAACGCTCTCCTAATCGCTCATAAATAAAGGGTGCTGGTTGATTTTGAATTTCTTTATGAATAATAGCATTAAACTGGGTAATAGAGAGGATATTTTTTTCTTCTTGTATTTTGTCCATCTCTTGCCCTAACGTATTTAATAGAGATAAAGGTGTTATGTTTTTTAGAAAAGCTATATAAAAAGCTCTTTTAGCATATAGAGTATAAACTTTATTTAAAATATTTAAAAACTCAGGGATATAGGCTTCTATCAACTCCCTATCTTTTGCAGCTTTTAGCAACTGAATATCATCAAACTCTATATACCTTTTTTGAGTTGGCTTAACATCATCAGCTATAATACTTTTTATATGATTAGGAAATGTTCCCCTAGAAAAAGATTTAGAATCCATTCCTTTTTGTGCAATTATCTCCTCAATTTGTTTTCCTAAAGATTTAGTATAATCAGTAATAGACTTAATTTCTTTACGAAGATAATCTCGCACAACTACAAAATCTTCTAAGGTCTTTTCCGCAAAAAGACTAATTTCTTCTCTATTATTCTCATTAAGAAGAAGTGCTCCAACATCTTTTAGTTCTCTAGTGATATCCCAACTCTTATCGTTATCAGCTTTATCAATAGAAAAATCAATTAAAAGCTCTGTCAATTCAGTGTCGACACCAGCTTTTGCAATAACGGCATCTACAGCCTCTTGCAATAATTCATCAGAGTCTAAGGAAACTTCAAAAGATATTGGTAAATCTAAATCAAAAGCAAAAGAACGAATTACCTTATGCGTAAACTTATCAATAGTTGATATATCAAATGATGCATAATTATGTATAATACTTTTGATAATCCTAGCAGATTTTTCTTTAATAAAGTTCTCTTTTAACCCGGTTTCTTCAACAACTTGATTAAACATACTAACATATTTTGATGGAATTTCATCTTTAGAAAAACCATCTAAACAAGCAACTACTCGCGTTTTCATCTCCGCCACCGCTTTATTAGTAAAAGTAATCGCTAAAATTTTCTTATACGCATCATCTAACTTATCAAGAAGTAATATTTTAAGATATTCTTTAACTAAAGTATGGGTCTTTCCTGCTCCAGCAGAAGCGTTGTATATTGAAAATGAAGACTTTTCAGACATCAAAAATGATTTACATGTTAACTTTTATTAAACATCATAGTTTTTCATATTAACTATAAAATGCCTAAATTTGAAATAAAAATAATACTAATCTTTAAATAATACGAATTATGGCTTTCGAATTACCAAAATTACCTTATGCTTACGACGCATTAGAACCTAATATAGATGCTCGTACTATGGAAATCCACCATACTAAACACCACCAAGCATATACTACAAACTTAAATGCAGCTATTGCTGGTACTGAGTTAGAAGGAAAATCTATTGAAGAAATTCTTAAAAACTTAGATATGACTAAAGGTGCTATCCGTAACAACGGTGGTGGATTCTACAACCACAACTTATTCTGGACAGTAATGAGTCCTAACGGTGGTGGAGAACCTACAGGGGAATTAGCTGAAGCTATCAATAGAGACTTTGGATCTTTTGCTAATTTTAAAGATGCTTTCTCTAAAGCTGGTGCTTCTCAATTCGGTTCTGGTTGGGCTTGGTTAACAGTAAAAGATGGTAAATTAGAAGTTTTAGGTACTCCTAACCAAGACAATACTTTAATGCCTGGTGTTGGTAATGGTGGAACTCCAATCTTAGGAATGGACGTTTGGGAACATGCTTACTACTTAAACTACCAAAACCGTCGTCCTGACTACATTACTGCTTTCTTTAATGTAATCAACTGGGATGAAGTAGCAAAAAGATACGCTGAAGCGAAATAATCAATTGCATACAATATTTCAAGAAAAAGCATCAGGAATCCTGATGCTTTTTTTATATCTTATAACTTACTCTAAATACAATACCTTCTTCTATTTTTCACTAGTCTTTGCTTTTAATTAAAACTTCTAATTACATTTTTTTTAATAAGCAACCGATAGTCAAAACATTTTTTTGTAATTTACATTAATTTTAACATTAAAAATAAAAAAATGCAACTAGACTACCAACCTGAGAAAAAAAGAAAAAAATCCCTTCGAAACTACTTAATCATTGCATTTAATGTTATTTTATTATTTAGTCTCATTCATCTCTTACCTTATGAACCACAAGTAAACAAAGGATTAGCATTATTAATCTTTGTTGCAATTCTATGGCTTACAGAAGCTATACACGTAACAACTACAGCTATATTTGTTCCAATATTAGCGGTGTTACTCGGCCTTACGGATACGAAACCTGCATTAGCTTCTTTTGCAGATCCAACCATTTTTTTATTTTTAGGGGGGTTTGTATTGGCAGGTGCTTTACATGTGCAAAAATTAGATATTCTCATAGCAAATAAAATCATGTATTTAGCTAAGGGGAGACTATCTTATGCGGTATTCTATTTATTTATTACCACTGCTGTCTTATCTATGTGGATAAGCAATACAGCTACAGTAGCAATGATGCTACCATTAGTTATTGGTGTTTTAGGTCAATTAGACAGAGAAAAGTATCACAATACCTATGTCTTTGTATTATTAGGAATAGCCTATAGCGCAAGTATTGGTGGTATGGGCACTGTTGTAGGAAGCCCTCCTAATGCTATTGTAGCATCTCAGCTTAATCTCTCTTTTGTAGAATGGATGAAAATGGGAATCCCAATGGTTTTAGTTCTACTACCTGTTACGATACTGATTATTTATTTAGTATTCAAACCCGATTTAAATCATAAGTTTGAAAAACAGCCTTCACAAAAAATAGAAATGAATGTAGATAGATGGATTACCTTATCTATATTTTTACTGACTGCACTATGCTGGATATTTAGTAATGAAATTAATCCAATTGTCGCTAACCTTGTAGGCTATGAAGGTAAATTCACCAACTTTGACACCGTTATTTCATTAGGTGCTTTCCTTTTAATATGTATAAGTCAGGTTTCTCGCTGGAAAGATCTACAACACAATGTAGATTGGGGTGTACTATTACTTTTTGGAGGAGGACTGACATTAAGTATGATCTTAAGAGATTCAGGAGCTAGTAAGGTGATGGCTGACTTCTTAGTCTCGCTTATTAGAGGTAGCCATTTCTTTATTATTGGTTTAATCGTTGCCTTCTTTATTGTATTCTTAACTGAATTTACATCCAATACAGCCTCAGCTGCATTATTAGTTCCTCTATTTTATGCCATCTCTATTGAGCTAGGAATGCCTCCATTAGGTCTTTCTATGATTATAGGGCTTGGAGCTTCATGTGCATTTATGTTACCAGTAGCTACTCCCCCTAATGCCATTGTGTTTGGAACAGGAGACATAAAACAAAAAGAAATGATGAAAGCCGGTTTTATTCTAAATATTTTTTGTGCATTCATCATTTCCATTGCCGCTTATCTTTTTTGGTTTTAATATTTGTATATAATAAACGAGTGTTGTTGCACTCGTTTATTATATATTATACTTTTGATTGTTTAATACATCTCCCTTGAGAATAAAACACCTTTCTATCATCATATTCACAGTTTAATAGATTCTAGAATGTAGATACACTACAAATTGATTTAATAGTATAAACAGCATCAAATAAAAAAGCGCCAACATCGTTGACGCTTCTTCCTATATTATAATATTATAAAACTCTTTTAATTAATAAGGTTTTTCATCTCTTCCTTCGTAGAAATTAATGAATGCTCTATTCACAACGCGATTACCTCCCACAGTTGGATAATCTCCAGTAAAATACCAGTCACCCAAATTCTTAGGACATGCAATATGAAGATTTTCTACTGTTTGAAAGACAACCTTTACATCAGATTTAATTCCTTTATCTTTAACCATCACAGAAATCTTATCAGAAATTTCTTGATCTGTAAATGGAGCATATATCTCTTTGACATAATTTACAACATCTACATCATTATAATTTTCCTGTGCTTTAGACTGTTGATAAACTTTGTCTAATATAGAAGTAAGATTGCGCTCTTTTAATAATTCAATCGTTGCCTGAAAAGCAATTAGTCCTTCTAATTTTGCCATATCAATTCCATAACAATCAGGATAACGAACTTGAGGTGCTGCTGATACCACAACAATGCGTTTAGGATTTAAACGATCAAGCATTCGAATAATACTTTTCTTCAAAGTAGTTCCTCTCACAATACTATCATCTATAATCACTAAATTATCGGTAGGTTTAATTACACCATACGTCACATCGTAAACATGGGCTACTAAATCATCGCGGCTACTATCATCTGTAATAAAAGTACGTAGTTTAGCATCTTTTACCGCAATCTTTTCTGTTCTTAACTTCACCGACAAAATCTCTTGAAGTTTTTCTTCTGTCAAGACATCTTTATTCTTTAGGATATCTGCAATCTTACGTTGATTCAAGAAATCTTGTGCTCCTTCTACCATACCGTAAAAAGAAGTCTCTGAAGTATTTGGAATATACGAGAAAACAGAATTATCTGTATCGTTATTAATCACTTTTAATACCTCAGGAAATATTAATTTACCTAAATCTTTTCTTTCTTGATATATATCAGCGTCATTTCCTCTTGAGAAATAAACTCTTTCAAACGAACAAGCTTTTAAAGGAAGGGGATCTAGAATTTGTTCAAAATGTACTGAGGCATCTTTTCTTATGATAATTGCTTTACCAGGATCCAGCTCTTTTACGTCCTCCACAGGCACGTTAAAAGCAGTTTGGATAACTGGACGCTCACTAGCTACAACAACAACTTCATCATTCTCATAATAAAATGCTGGGCGAATACCTGCTGGGTCGCGTAATACAAATGCATCTCCATGACCAATCATCCCAGCCATGGCGAAACCACCATCCCAGTTTTTAGAAGCTCTACGCAAAATACGTGCTACATCTAGTCGCTCACCAATTTTTGGTGAAGCAGCAACCTTTGAATATCCCTCTTGCTTAATTTTATAGTACAAATCAGTAACCTCATCATCTAAGAAATGACCAATCTTTTCCATTACAGTAATAGTATCAGACATCTCTTTAGGGTGCTGTCCTAGACTTACTAAATCTTGAAACAGCTCACGCACATTAGTCAAGTTAAAATTACCCGCAACGATTAAATTGCGATGCATCCAATTATTCTGACGTAAAAAAGGGTGAACACTTTCAATATTATTCTTTCCAAAAGTACCATATCTAACATGTCCCAAAAAAACCTCTCCTAAATAAGGAATATACTTCTTTTGCAAATCTACATTGTCATGGTACTCTGGGTGATTTAAGATTTCTTCATTTATGCGATTATTAATCTGCATAAATATATCTTGTATAGGTTGAGCTTGATTAGATCGTACACGACTAATATAACGCTCACCTGCTTCCATATCCAATTTAATACTAGCTAAACCAGCTCCATCTTGACCACGATTGTGCTGTTTTTCTAATAATAAATACATTTTTTGAATAGGATAGAAAGTACTTCCATACTTTTCTTTATAATAGGACAATGGCTTTTTTAATCTCAAAAGCGCAATCCCGCATTCGTGTTTTAGTGCGTCACTCATAGGTTTAGTTGTGTGTGTTAGTCTATGTTTATGAATAAAAAAAGCCCCGTAATGAGGCTGATTTTATAATATTATTCCGCTAATTCGATATCGAATTGAGTTAACATTTTAAATTGTTGTAGTCTATCTTTTACTTCTTGCTCTAATAAACTTTCCATTCTTTCTGTTCCAAATTTTTCTACACAGAAGGAGGCAAGATTAGAACCATAAATAATAGCATTTTTCATATTCCTAAAGGATACATTGCTACTTTGTGTTAAATAACCTGTAAAACCACCAGCAAAAGTATCTCCTGCTCCTGTTGGATCAAAAACTTCTTTTAATGGTAATGCAGGGGCAAAAAACACATGGCTACCTGAAAATAGCAAAGCTCCATGCTCTCCTTTTTTTATAACGACAAATGTTGGTCCCATTTCTTGAATAATCTCAGCAGCTTTCACAAGTGAATACTCACCTGATAATTGTCTTGCTTCTTCATCATTGATAGTAATAACATCAACCTGTTTTAAAACTTCTTTTAATTCATCTAATGCGCAATTCATCCAAAAGTTCATTGTATCTAATACAACAAGTTTTGGCTTTTCAGTAAGTTGTGCTAAAACCTTCTTTTGAATTTTAGGATGTAAGTTTCCTAACATCACGACATCTGATTCTTTAAAATCTTCAGGTACGATTGGGTTGAAATCAGCTAAAACATTTAATTGTGTTTCTAACGTATCTCTAGAATTTAAATCATTATGGTATCGCCCACTCCAAAAAAAAGTTTTCCCACCTTCTACAATTTCTATACCAGAAGTTTCAATATTTCTTTCTGACAATAAATCTAAATATTCTTTTGGAAAATCTTCTCCTACAATAGAGACAATTGCCGACTGGACATTAAAGTGTGAGGCAGACAGTCCTATATAAGTAGCTGCACCACCTAAGACTTTATCTGTTTTTCCGAATGGCGTTTCAATAGCGTCAAAAGCCACCGTCCCCACGATCAGTAATTTGTTCATATTTTTTGCTATGAAATAAAGTTGCAAATATAGGGTAATACTTTTTTGACTACAAAATTTAATAAACAGAAAAACAGTTATTTCTTATTTATAAAACCATTCATTTCAATACTTTCAAATATAATTAAACGAAACATCTAATTGTATAAAATTCAAACATAACAACTCTTAAATAATTTAATTTTAATCATTTCCCTTGCGTCATTTTTTAATCTTATTAGAAAAAGAACACAAAAAATATCTTATGCTCATTACACAGACGTCCTTCTCTGCCTATAGTTTCAACTAAATGAAGGAAATTCTATATTTTCAATTTGGCAAAAAAAAAGTTTACCAACTCACAATAAACCACTATAAAACAAACACTTACACATGACTTCTTCAACACCTCTTCAACAATGCCTCAACAATGCCTTATAAAACGGGCTTTTACTGAAGCAATGTTGAAGAAGTGTTGAAGCAATGTTGAAAAATTCTCAACTAATTCTAAGTTAACTTTTCAGTAAAAGAGCGCTTTTTTCCATATTTCCTCAAGTAGATTCATATAATTATAATAGCCAACAAACCACCAAGAAATATAAAGGAGGGCTGTTATTTAACAATGTTAAATAACAGCCCTCCTTTATATCATAAGAAACTCACCTTTTATTGATAAAACCTTCAAGTTTTAGCCTCCTATTTCTTCATAAAAATAATCAATTTCCAATTCCTTATTCTTTGAAGCTGCAACAGCAAGTTGATCACATCGTTCATTCATAGGATGATTATTATGTCCTTTCACCCATTTAAAACTAACATTGTGCTTGCGATAAATTTTTAAAAATCGTTGCCACAAATCTGGATTCTTTTTTTCTTTAAATCCCTTTTTCTCCCACGAAAACACCCAGCCTTTCGTAACAGCATCTACTACATATTTAGAATCAGAAACCACTAATACAGTAGTTCCTTCTCTTTTCAACTTTTCGAGACCTACGATAACAGCTAATAATTCCATTCTATTATTGGTAGTAAGTCGAAAACCTTGAGAAAACTCTTTAAAAACACTTTTACCATTCCACTCTAGGATTAAACCATATCCACCAGGACCAGGATTTCCTCTAGAAGAACCGTCAGTATATAATATAACTTCAATACTATTCATTATAAAGTAATTTCTCTATTACTTCAGGAAAATACTTGTGCTCTAACCGCTGAACTTCTTTAGCAATTTCTTCCCAAGATTCACAATGTTCAATAGAAACATTCTGCTGAAAAATAATATTGCCCTCATCGTAATTTTCATTAACGAAATGAATTGTAATTCCAGTTTCTTTTTCTTTATTAGTTAAAACAGCCTCATGCACAAAATGTCCATACATCCCTTTTCCTCCATAATTTGGCAGAAGAGCTGGATGAATATTTATAATCTTATTTGGATAAAGTTTAACTAACGCTTCTGGAAATTTCCATAAAAAACCTGCCAATACAATTAAATCAGGATTAAACTCCTGTAATTTTTCCTTAACATTGCCATTATTAAGCATTTCCCTATTAAAAATCATCACAGGGACGTTTCTTTTTTCAGCTTTTTCTATTACCTTAGCATTTTGATTATTAACCAAAATTAAATATTCATTAGGAATAGATTTGTCGTTAAAATAATTTATTATATTTTCAACATTAGTTCCTGAACCGGAAGCGAATAGCGCTATTTTTCTCATAAATAAAGCATTTATTGTAAGCTAAAAGTACTGTAATTCAGTGCAAAAAAAAGAATAATAAGTGACAATAAATAGAAAAATAGTAAGAAGTATTAATTATTTTTATAATTTCGCACCGACAATTAACGTGAAAAATAAGGTTTTAAAATAAAGTTTTTTATTTTTGCCTACGAAATTAAATTTAAAATTAAAGATTATGTCAGACATTGCATCAAGAGTAAAAGCGATTATCGTTGACAAATTAGGTGTTGACGAGAACGAAGTTGTAGCAGAAGCAAGCTTCACTAATGATTTAGGAGCTGATTCACTAGACACTGTTGAGCTTATCATGGAATTCGAAAAAGAATTCGATATCCAAATTCCAGATGATCAAGCAGAAAACATCGCTACAGTGGGACAAGCTATCTCTTATATTGAAGAGGCTAAGAAGTAATAACTATACCCCACGTGTTGATGTAAAAAGACACGTGGGCGTTATTATTTTTTGTTGTAGACTGATTTTTATAGAAAAAAAGGACAGATTGGAAACAATCTAAAAAATACATCAAACAAACTACCCAATGTTTCCTTTTTTAAGTGAAAAATTGGGATTTTTTTTTAAATACAAACCATAAAAATAAGTTTTATGAAATTAAAGCGAGTTGTTGTAACAGGTCTAGGTGCACTTACCCCTATTGGTAATAATATCCAAGAATACTGGACTAACCTGATTAATGGAGTAAGCGGAGCTGCACCCATTACATATTTTGACGCTACCAATTTCAAAACACAATTTGCGTGTGAGGTAAAGAACTTCAATGTTGAAGATTTTATCGAAAGAAAAGAAGCACGTAAGATGGATCGCTATGCACAATTTGCAATGGTGAGTGCTGATGAAGCTATAAAAAGCTCAGGGTTAAACCTTGACACAATAGATAGAGACAGAGCAGGAGTTATTTGGGGGTCAGGTATTGGAGGTCTTGAAACATTCCAAAACGAAGTTACAGGATTTGTTTTAGGAAACGGAACTCCTAAATTCAATCCTTTCTTTATTCCAAAAATGATAGCAGATATTGCTGGAGGACATATTTCAATGAGATACGGTTTAAGAGGTCCAAACTTTACAACTGTTTCAGCTTGTGCTTCTTCAACTAATGCAATTATAGATGCTTTCAATTACATCCGTTTAGGAATGGCAGATATTATGGTAACTGGTGGTTCAGAAGCAGCTGTTACTATTGCTGGAATTGGAGGATTTAATGCAATGCATGCTTTATCAACAAGAAATGATGATCCTAAAACTGCTTCTCGTCCAATGGACAAAGATCGTGATGGATTTGTACTTGGTGAAGGAGCTGGAGCATTGATATTGGAAGAATATGAACACGCTGTTGCTCGTGGAGCAAAGATATATTGTGAAATCGGAGGAGGCGGAATGTCTGCAGATGCACATCACTTAACTGCACCTCATCCAGAAGGTTTAGGAGCTACAAACGTAATGAAAAACTGTTTGCGAGATGCAGGTTTAGAGCCATCTGATGTAGATGTATTAAATTTACATGGTACTTCTACTCCATTAGGAGATATTGCTGAATCTAAAGCTATTCTAAATGTTTTTGGAGATCATGCTTATAACATGAATCTAAATTCAACTAAGTCTATGACTGGTCACTTATTAGGTGCTGCTGGTGTAATAGAAGCGATTTCAGTTATCCTTTCTATTGAACATGGTATTGTTCCACCTACAATTAATCATTTCACAGATGATGATCAGATTGACTCTAAATTGAACTTTACATTTAACAAAGCACAAAAACGCGATGTTAAAGTTGGTATGAGTAATACATTTGGTTTTGGAGGTCACAATGCATGTGTATTGGTAAAAAAACTAGAAAAATAAGATCATCTTTATGATGAGTAAACTCTTAAATAAGATATTTAAAAATTCCCGTTCCTCTAATGAAGACGGGAATTTTTGTCGTAAAATATTTCAAATTACGGGGTTAAAACCTGTAGAAATTACTTACTATAAACTTGCGTTTACTCATAGATCTATGAATTTACTAGATCCAACAGGTACTCCTATTAATTACGAAAGATTGGAATTCTTAGGAGACGCAATGCTAGGCTCAATAATAGCGTCTTATCTATACCTTCAAGTTCCTAATGGTGATGAAGGTTACCTGACTAAAATGCGTTCTAAAATCGTTAGTCGAGAGAACTTAAATGCCATAGGTAAAGATTTAGACCTAATCTCAAACGTTGAAAGCAAAATGGGCAATCAACAATTTGGAGAAAATATTCATGGTAACTTACTAGAAGCTATTATCGGCGCTATTTATCTCGATAGAGGATATCCAGCTTGTGAGAAATTTATTCACGAAAAATTATTATCTAAAGTTGTTGATATCCAACAGTTAGAAACAAAAATCACCAGCTATAAAAGCTTATTAATTGAATGGTGTCAAAAAAATAAGCATTCTTTTAAATTCGATACATTTGAAGAAAACACAGCTGAGGAATTAAAATATTTTGGTGTCAAGTTATCAATTGGAGATAAAATAGTTGCTAAAGCAAGAGCCACTTCTAAGAAAAAGGCGGAAGAAAAAGCTGCTCAACGCGCTTACTTCGCATTACAAGAAAAAATCAAGAAATAATTCAATTATTCACGAATTATTAACAAATAGATAATACGATATTTAAGCTTAAAACACATATGAGTTTAAAATATTGTATCTTTGTATTTAAATAACGAACTCAAAATGGGGGTAATAAAACATAAGTTAGACGATTTTGATACCGATGACTATAAGTTAATTGCCATTCATTCTTCCCGAAAAGAAGATTACAAAGTAGTTTATTTTATTAATTCTATTTTAGATATTTCTCTAATCAGAGAAGAAAAAAACATTGTAATAACTACAGATGAAGGTTTTGCAGAGTTTTCACATTTTGAGTATGAAGATTTAGATCATCATGTACAGTGGAAAGTAGTAGCTAATAAAGCATTTATAAAACCTGATACAGACATAGAATCACCTTTATTTTATGGAAGAAATCACGCAATAACAAAACAAGGTTATTTAGTACCTGAGTTAAAAAACGTTGATTATCTAATAAGAATAGAGGATACTGATGATTATTTCGACATTGGCACAGTCATTGAAAAACTAAATTCAATAAAATTATTCTCTACAGCCTACGAGGTGAGGTTAGAGACAATTAAAAACCGAAAAAACCTAATTTTTTAAAAATATGGTAGCACAGAAAAAAACGAAAATCGTTGCAACATTAGGCCCTGCTTCAAGCACAAAAGAGGTGTTGCATGAAATGATTAAAGCAGGTGTAAACGTTTTTAGAATTAACTTCTCACATGCTGATTACAGCGATGTTGAAGCGAAAATAAACATAATCCGTGAACTTAATAATGAATTTGGATATACAACGTCTATCTTAGGAGATTTACAAGGTCCTAAACTTCGCGTTGGAATTATGGCAGAAGATGTTATTGTCAACCCTGGCGATGAAATTATCTTCTCTACTAAAGAAGAATTTAAAGGAGATGCTAGTAGAGTCTATATGAATTATCAGAAGTTCCCTACTGATGTAAATGCTGGAGAACGTATTTTATTAGATGATGGTAAACTTATATTTGAAGTTTTAGAAACTAATAAAATTGATGAAGTAAAAGCTGTAGTAATTCAAGGAGGACCTTTACGTTCTAAAAAAGGAGTAAACCTTCCAATGACTAAAGTTTCACTTCCTGCACTTACTGAGAAAGATATCAAAGATGCAATCTTTGCTATTAAATCTCAAGTTGATTGGTTAGCATTATCGTTTGTAAGAACACCAGAAGACTTAATTGATTTGCAAAAATTAGTTAAAGAACATTCTGATCATAAAATTCCAATCATTGCAAAAATTGAAAAGCCAGAAGCTGTTAAAAACATCAAGAGTATTGTTACACAATGTGATGGTTTAATGGTAGCTCGTGGAGATTTAGGAGTTGAAATTCCTGCACAAGAAGTTCCTTTAATACAAAAAGAACTTGTACACGTAGCTAAAAATGCGCGCATACCAGTAATTATTGCTACTCAAATGATGGAGACAATGATTTCTAGTCTTACTCCTACAAGAGCGGAAGTAAACGATGTTGCTAACTCTGTAATGGACGGTGCAGATGCTGTTATGCTTTCAGGAGAAACTTCTGTAGGTAGCTACCCAGTACAAGTAATTGAAAAGATGACTCAAATTATTCAAAGTGTAGAAAACTCTCCTTTGATTAAAGTACCTCAAAGTCCTCCTACTATCAAAACTAACAGATATATTACTAAAAACATTTGTTATCACGCTGCATTAATGGCAAATGATATTGAAGCGAAAGCAATATGTACACTAACAAATAGTGGTTATACAGCTTTCCAAATTTCAGCATGGCGACCAAATAGTAATATCTTAGTTTTCTCTTCTAATAAACGTATTATTACTCAACTAAGTCTATTATGGGGTGTTCAAGCTCTTTACTATGACAAATTTGTGAGTACTGATGAGACAATAGAGGACATCAACCAAATGGTAGTTGATAAAGGATTTGCTAAAAAAGGTGATATGGTTATTAACCTAGCTGCTATGCCTATTATAGAAAAAGGTATGGTAAACACATTAAGAATATCTGAAATCAAATAAGAATAAAGATATACCTAATA
>NZ_BAEX01000034.1 GCF_000246945.1 Myroides injenensis M09-0166 | reverse complement strand
TTTTTATAAGATAGATCCAACGCGTATATATTAAAACGCATTTTTAAGTCTATCTAAACTTCGTTTAGTGTCTCTTTCTTTTATTGTTTCGCGCTTATCATAGTTCTTTTTCCCTTTACATAACGCTATTTCTAGTTTTGCTAATCCTTTTTCATTGAGGAATAGTCGTAAAGGAATAATTGTTAATCCTTTATTTTGAACACTTTTTAATAAACTTTTTAATTCTTTTTTATTGAGAAGGAGTTTGCGTTCTGTCTTAGCTTTGTGATTAAAGTGTTTGCTATGGGCATATTCTTCAATTTGTGTATTTATAGCAAATAACTCATGACCTTGAAATTCACAAAAGCTTTCAGCAATATTAGCTTTCCCTAGACGTATTGATTTTATTTCTGTACCTGTTAAAACTATACCTGCAGTATATTTATCTAATATTTCATAGTCAAACTTAGCTCTTTTATTAAGTATATTTATTTTCTTCTGCATTATATGAAATCGTGTTTTTAGTATTTTAAATTTTGGTTGGCAAACAAAAAGAGTTGCTACTGCAAAGTAACAACTCTTTTGGAATATCTTAAAATATATATTATAAAAAGAAATAACCTATTGAAACCATCCAGGTATTAGGTTTTGTTTTAAAATCCTTACTAACATTACTGAAACCGCCATCGTAGCTAACATCAACTGTAAATTTCAATACGTCAACACCAACACCTACACGGTAACCTATATTTGACTTGTCAAAGTTTTTAAATGTTTCTCCAACTTGTTTTGCTTTAAAGTTGTCACCTACCATATTAGTATAGACACCTCCGCCAAATACTCTAGCGTGTAAAAGAGGTAAATTGATAAATTTGTAACCTAAAACTACAGGTACTTCAATGTTTTTCATTTTAGAAGTCACATCGCTTTGAGCACCTTCAAATTTCACGTTTTTTTCTGTATAAAGTAACTCTGCTTGTAAGTATGTTTTCTTTATGTCTAATCTTGCGACAGCACCCACTCCAAAACCAGTTGAACTTTTGCTGTTATAATCTTTTAATGAAGTAGACATATCTGTAAAGTTCGCTCCTGCTTTGATTCCTACGTGTAGAGGAGATGGAGATTGAGCAAAAGCACTTCCGCTTACTAAACCTATTAATAGTGTTAAGCAGTAAAAAAGATTTCTAGTTTTCATAATTAATATTATTTTTTCGCTAAATTAAGTAAAAAATAAATAAAAGCATATTTATAAATGAGAGAGGTGTGTTTTTGTGAAAAGTTTCTTTCGAAGTTTCAAGAAACAAAAAAAGCTATACTTAAAAAATAAATATAGCTTTTATATAGTGGGGAGAGCAGGATTCGAACCTGCGAAGGTTTCCCAACGGATTTACAGTCCGTCCTCGTTGGCCGCTTGAGTATCTCCCCTACAAGCTTTATTGCTTATCTGTCTTGTTAAGAACGGTGCAAATATAGGGCTGTTTTCTTAATCTGCAAGCGTTCCGACGCTTTTTTTTATATAAATATTTCTCTTGTATGGCTAACTGTTTGGTTATAAAAAAAGTACAAGAGAAATATTTTTTATGTTTTTTTAGAATTTAATTACTGTTTGGCGAATTGCGACAAGCTTTTTCATTAAATCTTCAAAATAATCTAAGTGTAACATG
Source organism: Myroides injenensis M09-0166 (assembly GCF_000246945.1). Taxonomy (GTDB): domain Bacteria; phylum Bacteroidota; class Bacteroidia; order Flavobacteriales; family Flavobacteriaceae; genus Flavobacterium; species Flavobacterium injenense. The sequence continues at coordinate 31,195 of NZ_BAEX01000034.1, read as the reverse complement.
TTTGCTCCATCACTTTTTGCATTAGCTGGATCAAAATGAGTTTCTAAAAATAACCCATCAACACCTACTGCAATACCTGCTTTAGCAATAGTCTCGATCAAGTCAGGACGGCCACCAGTTACTCCAGATGATTGGTTTGGTTGTTGTAAAGAGTGAGTGATATCTAATACAGTAGTAGCAAATTCTTTCATTGTAGGAATGCCTCTGTAATCTACTATCATATCTTGATAACCAAACATTGTACCTCTATCGGTAACCATTACGTCAAGATTATTACAGTCTATTACTTTTTGAACTGCATGTCTCATGCTTTCAGGACTCATAAATTGTCCTTTTTTTAAGTTTACAACCTTTCCTGTTTCTGCAGCAGCAACTACAAGATCTGTCTGTCTGACTAAGAAAGCAGGTATTTGCAATACATCAACATATTCTGCAGCCATTGCTGCATCAGTACGCTCGTGAATATCAGTAACTGTTGGTACTCCAAATTCTTTACCTACTTTTTGCAATATTTTTAGCGCTTTTTCATCGCCAATACCTGTAAAACTATCTATTCTAGAACGGTTAGCTTTTTTAAAAGATCCTTTAAATACATATGGTATTTTAAGATCATCTGTAATCTTTACTAATCTCTCAGCGATACGCATTGCCATTTCTTCTCCTTCTATGGCGCAAGGACCAGCTAATAAAAAGAAATTACCAGAGTCAGTATTTTTAATTAAGGGAATATTATTAATGTTCATAACTATTAATCTTTATAATTGTTGTAAGTCTATTTCTTGTTGTTTTTTAATTTTTTTACTTTAACTACTTCAGGGCGATCGAGTGGCTTTGCATTATTAGTAGCACCTTTTGTCTGGATGAAATAAGAAATAATAGCTATTGTTACTACTCCAAAAGAAAGGTTATTTGTAACTCCATTTCTAAGAAATAAATCAAATGAAGAATTTTTTAAAGCTTCTTCTGCTGACATATTCGTTTGAGTATTAAGAGCTTCATTTAAGTTTTCCATAAAGTGAGGAGATACTTGATTAAAAGTAATGTATTGTATTAATGGAAAGAAAAATGTAATCATTATACACATTACTAATCCAGAAAAGAAAGCGCGTTGCCAAGTAATTTGACCATCATAAAAATCTTTCTTTTTTTGTCTTATGCCTAGCCAATAAAAAAGAATAAGTATTAAATTAAATAGTAATTCAAAACCTACTTCAAAGCGTATTTTTTCAAGATCGTGAAAACCAAGTGATTTTACAATAAACATCCATATTAAAGCTGCTAAAGTTGCTATTGCAGCCCATTTAAACTCAATGGAGAAATTTCTCATTATATAACTTTAAAATTTGTACATCAAAAGTAAAGTTTTTATTTAATAGCTTAAAATATATTTTGTTTTGATTTTTTTTATTAGATTTAAATGTAAAATTTTAATAACAACCAATTTAGCTACTAAAACCAAAATTATTATTAAAAACTAAACTTAAAAACTGATTTATTATGAAAAAGTTAATATTGATAAGGCATGCTAAATCGTGTTGGAAAACAGTTAGTGATGATCGTAACAGACCATTATCTAACAGAGGTGTAAGAGATGCTCACTTAATTTCGGAAGAATTAGTAAAAAGTAATGCACTCCCAAAGAAGTTTATCGTATGGGCAAGTCCTGCTAAAAGAGCAAAAGAGACAGCTACTATTTTTGGTCAAAATATAGATATGAATTTAGATTGCATTATTTTAAATGAAGATGTTTATACTTTTGAATCAAATAAATTGGAAGATGCAATAAAAAAATGTAAAAATGAACATGATACATTAATTCTTTTTGGTCATAATGATGCAATAACAAAATTTGTTAATAAATTTGGTAACCGTACGTTCGATAATTTACCAACATCATCTGTCGTAGTCATTGATTTCGATACAGACAATTGGAAAGATATCAACAAGGGGGAAATACTATTAACTTTGATGCCAAGAGATTTAAAAAGTGATGAACACAAATACAACTAAATTTCGTTATATCGACAGAGAAAAAAGCTGGTTATCTTTTAATGAGAGAGTATTACAGGAAGCTGCTGATTCTACAGTACCTTTATTAGAAAGATTACGTTTCATAGGTATTTTTTCTAATAATTTGGATGAGTTTTTTAGAGTGAGATATGCAACTATTCGCCGTATGACTTTAACAGGTGAAAGTAATCGTCGTTTGGGAAGTGGTGTAATTGTAAAAAATTTACTAAGCGATATAACTAAGAGAGTTATTGAATTGCAAAATGAGAGTCTTAGAATTCTTAAAGAAATAGAAAATAGGTTAGAAGAAGAAAATATATTTATTGTAAATGAGAAAGAAATTAACGCTGAGCAACAAGCTTTCGTAAAAGAGTTTTATTTACATGAAGTATATCCTGATCTTATCACGATTATATTAAGTGACTTAGCCGAGTTTCCTCTTTTAAGAGATACACATGGCTACCTAGTAGTGAAGCTTTTACTAGATGAAAAGTTAGTCAAAAAACACGATGCAAAAGGTAAGGCTATAAAGGTATTGCCAGCAGTGCGATATGCTATTATAGAAATACCTAATATTATTAATCGCTTTGTTGAGCTTCCTTCTCATGATGGTAAGAAATATATCATTATGCTTGATGATATTATCCGATATAATTTAGATTCTATTTTTGAAATTTTTGATTATAAAGCAGAATCTGCTCATATGATTAAGGTTACCAGAGATGCAGAATTAGACTTTGATACAGATTTACACAAATCTTTTGTAGAGAAAATTTCAAGTGGTGTACGTGATAGGAGAGAAGGTGAGGTTGTACGATTTGTTTACGATTCTGAGATGGATCCTGAAACACTTGAATTTTTATTAAAACATATAGAAATAGAATTAAACGATAGCATTATACCTGGGGGAAGATACCATAATAGGAGAGATTATATGGGTTTTCCTAATATGGGAAGAAATGACTTATCTTATCCTAAATTAATACCATCAAGTGTAGCAAACTTAAATTTAGAAGATAGTATAATTCAACAAGTTCAGAAAAAAGACTTTATGATTTATACGCCTTATCAATCATTTTCATATTTAGTGAAATTCTTGCGCGAGGCAGCACTTGATCCTCAAGTATTATCTATTAAAATTACTCTTTATCGTTTAGCAAAAAACTCACAAATTATTAGTTCTTTAATCAATGCAGTAAAGAATGGTAAGAAAGTTGTTGCTCAAGTTGAATTACAAGCTAGATTTGATGAGACTAGTAATATCTATTATTCAGAGCTAATGCAAGCAGAGGGTATTCAATTAATTTTTGGTGTAAAAGGTCTAAAAGTACACAGCAAAATATGTGTTATAGAACGACTAGAGAATAAGAAAATAAAACGTTATGGTTTTATTTCTACCGGAAACTTTAATGAAAGTACTGCTAAAATTTATACTGATGTAACATTATTTACCGCACATAATCAAATATTAAAAGATGTCTCAAAAGTGTTTGAATTTTTACAAGTAAATTATCGTGTTCACAAATATAAACACTTGTTACTTTCACCGCATTATACTAGAAAGGGATTCAATAGATTAATAGATAGGGAAATAAATAATGCAAAAAAAGGATTGCCTGCTTATATTCATTTAAAAATGAATAGTTTGTCTGATTTAAAGATGATAGATAAACTCTATGAAGCAAGTAATGCAGGTGTGAAAATTCGATTAATTATTAGAGGAATATGTTCTTTAATTCCTGGAATAGAAGGAATGAGTGAGAATATTGAAGTGATAAGTATTGTGGATCGTTTCTTAGAACATTCTAGAATCTACATCTTTTGTAATAATGATGATCCTGCAGTTTTTATTTCATCTGCTGATTTTATGACTAGAAATTTAGATGAAAGAGTAGAGGTTACTTGCCCGATTTATGATGAAGAAATTAAAAAGGAATTAATAGAAACATTTGATATAGGTTGGAGAGGAAATTATAAGACTCGTATTCAGTCTGGTGACTTAGCAAATACTTATAGAAAAATTGAAGATGGTAAAATATTCCATGCGCAAATGGAAATGTATAATTATTATAAAAACAAACTCCAAAATAAAATGTAATATATGCTAAAAATAAGAAAATATGCTGCTATAGATATTGGTTCGAATGCCATGAGATTATTGATAATGAATATTATAGAAGAAAAAGGCAAAGAAACTGTTTTTAGTAAGAGTTCATTGATTCGTGTGCCGGTGCGACTAGGTCAAGATGCCTTTACCACTGGTGAAATTAGTGAAGAGTCCAAGCAGCGTATGATAGATTCTATGAAAGCATTTTATTTATTAATGAAAGTGAATAAAGTAGAACGGTTTATGGCTTGTGCTACTAGTGCCATGCGCGAGGCAGAAAATGGAACTGAGATCGTAGAAGAAATTTATAAAGAATCGGGAGTAAAAATTAGTATTATTGATGGTAAGAAAGAGGCTATGATAATTGCTTCATCAGATTTGAAACACTTTATCAATAGTTCGTCTAGTGTGATGTATGTAGATGTAGGAGGTGGTAGTAGTGAATTTACACTTTTTTCGAAGGGACAACAAATTGCTTCACAGTCTTTCAGAAATGGAACAGTAAGGCTTCTTAATGATATGGTTAAGAAAAGTGTTTGGGATGAAATTGAAAAATGGATAAAGGATAGTACTAAAGATATAGGTGAACTTATTGTTGTCGGTTCCGGCGGAAATATTAATAAAATATTTAAAATGTCTGGAAAGACTCAAGATAAACCATTAACTTATAGTTATGTTACTCAACAATATAATAAATTAAAAGCAATGACTTATGATGAGCGTATTTCTACTTTAGGATTAAACCCAGATAGGGCAGACGTTATTATTCCAGCTTTACGAATTTATAATAGCGCTATGAAATGGAGCAATGCAAAACATATATATGTTCCTAAAATTGGAGTGTCAGACGGTATTGTGAAAGCAATTTATTATAATAAAATACCATTAGATTATCAGACAATTAATCTAATAAAGTAAAAAAATAGCCTTTAAATATTATTTAAAGGCTATTTTTATATAGTTAGAATTTTTCAATAGCTCCTAATCCAAATAAAGCAAAGTCATACTTCACAGGATCTATCGGATCCATCTCTCTTAAAACGGCATCAAGTTCTTGAAGTGCTTTACCATCATTTTGTTTTCTTTTTAAAATGCCTAGCTTTCGTGCCATATTTCCAGAATGTACGTCTAAAGGACAAGAAAGTTCACTCGGGGATATCTTTTTCCATATTCCAAGGTCTACACCAGCATTATCTTGGCGTACCATCCATCTTAGAAACATATTTATTCTTTTAGCAGCAGAACCCTTTAATGGATCAGAAATATGTTTTTGTGTTCGTGTTGGATGTTCAATCTCAAAAAATATTTTTTTAAAAGAAGAAATTCTTTCCTGCAAATTATAAGATGATTTCTTTGAAAATACGTTTTCTAATCCATTGTGATTAATATAGATATTTTGTAATGCTTTAATAAAAGTAATAAAGTCAGTTCCATTAAAAGTGCGGTGTACAAATTGTTCCAACTTATCTAAATGGCTTTCTTTATGATTGATGATAAAATCATATGGAGAATTCCCCATTAATTCTATCATACGATGTGCATTTTTAATTATCATCTTTCTATTTCCCCAGGCTATAGTTGCACTTAGAAAACCGGCAATTTCTATATCCTCTTTTTCTGTAAAAAGATGTGGAATTTGAACAGGATCATCAGTAATAAAAGTAGGGTTATTATAGAGAATAACTTTTTCGTCTAGAAAATCCTTAATTTCATCTTTAGTCATTTATTTATCCTTTAGTTGTAATTTGTCCATCGACCATAATAAGTTTTCTGTCTGCCATATCTGCAAGTTCTTCATTATGAGTTACTATTACAAAAGTTTGACCGAATTCATCTCTTAATTTAAAAAATAGTTGATGCAGATTTTCTGCAGAAGTTGTATCAAGGTTTCCTGATGGTTCATCAGCAAATATAACTTGTGGTTTATTAATTAAAGCTCTAGCGACAGCTACGCGCTGTTGTTCTCCTCCCGATAATTCTGATGGATAGTGATTAATGCGATGTGACAAGCCTAAGTATTCTAATAATTTTTTAGCTTCTTTTTCTACTTCATTTTTATCTTTATTTGCAATGAATGCAGGAATACAAACATTTTCCAAAGCAGTAAATTCAGGTAATAATTGGTGAAATTGAAATATAAAGCCAAGATGTAAATTTCTAAATTTAGATAATTCACTATCTTTTAATTTCAAAATATCGATACCATTTATAAGTAAGCTAGTTTGTTCATTTATAGTAGGTTTATCTAGAGTCCCTAGGATCTGTAGTAAGGTAGTCTTTCCTGCTCCAGAAGCTCCGACAATAGAGATGACTTCGCCTTTGCGAATATGTAAGTCAACACCTTTTAACACCTCTAATTGGCTATATTTTTTATAAATATTTTTAGCTTTTATCATGGTTATAAATACTCTTAGTTTTATTACAAAGTAACGATGTTTTAGTTAGTATTAAAATAGAATATTTAAAAAGTCTTTCATTTTTGAAAAAAATAGTAACTTTAAATTCTGAAATTATACTTAGATAATATATTAGAGATATGGAAAATATAAAAAATATAAAAACAGCTATTTTTGGAGGAGGATGTTTTTGGTGTACAGAAGCAGTTTTTAAAAGTTTGAAAGGTGTTGAAGATGTATTACCAGGTTATATAGGTGGGACAACTGAAAATCCAACCTATGAAGAAGTTTGTACAGGAGAGACAGGACATGCTGAAGCGGTTAAAATTGTGTATGATAGCAATATTTTAAATTATCATCAATTATTAGAGATCTTTTTTGCTACTCATAATCCTACTACTTTAAATCGTCAAGGAGAGGATGTTGGTACGCAGTATAGAAGTGAAATTTTTTATAGCGATGATAAGCAGAAGAATGAAGCATTAGACTATATTGCTGCATTAGAAGAACAGCATATTTACCCAGACCCTATAGTTACTAAATTATCTCCTGCAAGTTATTTTTATGTTGCCGAGGATTATCATCAAAACTTTTTTGAGAAAAAGGGAGGTGAAAATCCTTATTGTCAAATGGTAGTTCGACCTAAATTAGAGAAATTTAAGTCAAAATATAGCTCTAAACTTAAATAGGGAACTTAAATACCTATACAAAGGTAGCAATTTCTATCTTTACAAGGCAAAAGCTGATATATAGTAATATGTATCAGCTTTTGTTTTATATCATTAATTTTTAACGCATTTGTATTGATAAGCAATGTATTGCAATTGATATAAAATGGCATTTTATTTTATAATGCTAAAAAATAGTTATACAATTTAAAAAAGATGTATAATAATAAATGAATTGGATGAAATCTGTTAGTTAAAAAGCATTTATAAGGGGAAATATAGTTGCTAAAATCATAAATTTTTATTAAATTTAATGTAGAAATTAAAAATAGAAAATTAAAGTATTTAAACAATTAACTCAAATTTATCCCTTATGAAAAAAATTTTCACAATTCTATTTGCAACGCTTGTACTTGTTGGGTGTAAAAACACTAAAGAAAGTAAAGAACTTGGTGATCAGAATGCTGGAAAGACATTAACAGGATGGTATTATTATCACTTGATGCAGCATAATTATGACTCAATTCCTAAATTAATGAATGATGATACAGCTGATATTCAGAATTTTATCAAAGTATTAAAAGATAGAGAAGAAAAATTAGGACATATTCAAAGTTTTGAAATTAAAGATTGGGAAAAAACCAGTCAAAATAAAAAAGAGAAAACAAAGGATTTTGTGATTGAGTACGACGTAACTTATCAGAATGCAAAATCATTAGAAACTATCTATTTAAATAAAAAGGGTAATGACCTTAAAATTACTAAGATAGAATATGAAGAAGAACAAAAATAAATAGAAAAGCTCCTTTTAAGGAGCTTTTTTTTTATGCTATAAAATCAGTAATTATCTCTTGCATTTCTTCTAGAGAAGCTACTTTTATATCAGGGTGATTCTTTAACCAAGAAGCATTTAACTCTTGTAGATTTGTTTCTATAGTAGTATGACTTTGGTCATCAATAAGACTTATCAACTCTTTATCTTTATTAAATTCCGTAGTTAAGAATTTACTAAGTTTTATTTTACTTAATGCTTTTATTCTGCGCATTTGTTTTTCAAAATATTCTAAATGTTCTTTAGCATCCATTGCTATAAGACCAGCTTGTATAATCTCAATCAAGTCCATATCCCATTTACTCTTCCAAACAAAAGCAGGAAATCCTTCCTCAGATAAGGTTTTATAATAATAATCTACACAATAACTGCTAAAAGCATCTGGATGCAGTTCATCATCCCCAATATTTGAGTTTCTTAAATAGTTAACAACTGAGATATTAGAATTTAAAATATCTAATATATTGTCGCTATTGTATGCACTTTCTGAAATTAATATGTATTCAAATTCTTTCATAGTATTTGGTAATAAAAATAAGCGACTCCTTATTAAGGAATCGCTTATTATGTTTATGCTTTTTGTTCTTTATTGAAATATACTAGATAATAATACATTTGCTTTTCTTCATCCCATCCTTTTTCTACAAACTTATCTGCACTTTCGGGATTGATGAAATCAAGTTTAATCTGAATATTGGTATCTAGATTAATTACGTTTTTAATTTTCTTACGTACATCTGACACTGCATTATTAGCGATAGGGAAGGAAGTGGTATCTTCTATACTATACTTTTCTCCTTTATCTACTTTGTAATTTTTAAATTCAGAAATTAAATCAGGATTTTCAATAACCTCGTTTAAGAAGTTTGTTTCTTCGAACTCATCATTTTTTGCAAAATAATTTACTGAGCGATTCATAAACATTACTTCTTCTTTTTTGTCTTCTGCTGGTAGTACAACTTCCTTAGCAAAGTCCTGACAGAATTTTAAATATTTTTTTGTCATGAATGCTTCATCTTGGAAGATATCTACTGATAAGAAATGTTCTAACCAATAACGAGCATCATATTTATTACTATCAATAGTAAGAATTTTGTATCCTTCTTCTTTTTTGTAATTAAAGATGATACATCCTTTGTCAAGTTTATTTAAGTTTATACCTTGTTGAAGAATCATCTCAAGGTTTGAACCGTTTTCATTGAACTGTAGGAAATCTGTTTTTATCTCACTTTTAAAAACTCCAATAGCATCTACCACATTATTGTCTATAGAAACGTTTGTTAAATACGCAACATAAACTTCTCCATTTTTTATATGTGGGTGATTAGATTGTTCAAAAAGGTGTTTAGTTATTTTCTTAGAAACTTCATGTAATGTATTAACTGAAGGAGCATTAAACACTTCTGCTGCATAGTTATACATTTCATTAAATTCTAAATCAACATCATGAGCAAATTGGTAGAAGTTTTCTTCTTTCTCACGGAAAGGTTTAAAGAAATATTCTTTTAATAGCGGGGCTATTTCATCATTAAGTTTATATGGTTCTTCAGATAAGAAGAAAGCTTCATTTCTACTTTTATTCCCAACTCTATGGATAGAAAGAGTTTCTACGTGAGCATTAAATAAATTGATCATGGCAAATACTTGTTGTATACTTTAGGCAGAATGCCTAATTATCTTTATAATTTATTATCTAAAATTTACATCCAATTGTCGTCGTCATAGCTTCCTTCTTCAAAGCTATCATCTCCATCAAACATATCGAAATCTTCGTCGTCAAAATCATCATCGAATTCACCAAAGATATCATCGTTTGATACAGGATTTGCAGTAAATGATTTTGTAGGCATTGAATCTGGCAAAATACCATGTGAAAACAATAATTCTGGATAAGCTAATCCTGGTTCTTCTTCTTCAACAGCTCCTAATTCAACAAAAAATGTCCACATATTTAAAAAATCATATACGTAGATTATTTTAGTTTGATCTTCGTTTAATACTGAATTAATAGGGGTAGAACTCATTGTCTTTTTATCATCTTCTCCCATATCAAACAAAGATATTTCGTCTTCTAATTGCGTCCATTGGTCGTCACAAGCATAAAACGATGCTGCTTCCATGCCGTCAAAGCCAAAAGCGTTAACTATTGCATTGTGAAGATCTTCTAAGGTATCTTCTTCTAAAATAGCGATATCTCTAAAGATATCTTCTTCTGTATCAAGGATTACTCTAAATTTATAAACCATATCTATTAGCGAATTTGTACGCAAATTTAAACTTATTATTGGTTTAAAGAGAATAATAAACAGCCTTTTTCTTTTCTAATTTGTTCTTATATCACAGCTAATTGAACATCAGATTTTTATAATATGGGGCAAAAATTGCAACTCATCCCTAAAATTCCACAATTCAGTTTTATTTGTTTTCATAACAGTGAGTATTATTTCACATTTGTCTTAACAAAAAACGAAATAGTTATGAAGTTTATAATTATGATTACCTTATTTTTGATCAATAGCTTATTCTTAGTATTAGGATTACCTATTAATAAATCATCAAATGAAGTTAGTGAAGATCAAGCTATAGTTTACACAGAACAAAATTCAAAAACGAAAAATGAAACAAAAGAATAACATTGGAAAACTAATACTCGTAATATTCGTTGTATTTATTTTGTTTAAGAGAGTGCTAAATATTCATGTGATTGATTTAGCAATCTTTTTAGGCTATACAATAGTATTTATTGGGATTGTTTCATTGGTTAATTATTTACTGATGGATAAGTACTTTTTTGAAGTAAAAAAGTATATACGCGAAAAGGAGAAAAATATCATTATTATTACTGCCATAGCTTCGGTTTTGAACTTCTTTCTGTTTTTTGTAGTTGGAACAATATTTAAGCTTTTTGACATTTTTGTGATGTTAAAAGAAGACTATGTTTTTTTTCAAGATTTAGGAGGTTTTAGAGCGATATTTAATTTTAGTTTGTTTTTGTCACTATTATTTGCTCTTTATGTTTACGTAAATCTTTCCTCTATTATAAAAGATCAACAGATAGAAGAACAAAAAGTAATATCAGGAAATGTATCTGCTCAATTTGAAAGTCTTAAAAATCAGTTAGATCCTCATTTCTTGTTTAATAGTCTTAACGTATTAAATGCACTAATTGAAGAGGATACTGAAAAGGCTCTCGCTTTTAATAATTCATTATCAAAGACATATAGATACATCTTAGATCAAAAGAGTAAAGAGTTAGTACCATTGCAAGAAGAATTAGATTTTGCAAAAACATATATTGAACTTTTGCAAATGAGGTTTGAAGACAGTCTGACGTTTGAGTTTCCTGACACAGTAAGGCAGGAGGGAGCGAAGGTTGTGCCACTTTCTTTACAATTATTATTAGAAAATGTAATTAAGCACAACAAAGCATCTTCTTCAAAGCCCATACATATTGTAATAACGGAAGAGTCAAATGGCTATCTTAAAGTTTCAAATAACTTAAATAAAAAACAAACTATAGACAATAGAAAAGGAATAGGCTTAAATAATATTGCAAGTCGTTATGCATTGATTACAAGTAAGCCAATTAAAGTAGAAGAAACTGAAGAGTTTTTTACAGTAAGAATACCAATACTAACCAAAATTATCGAACATATGAGAATTATTGATGTGCCTGAAAATGAGCAAGAAATATTAATTGAAGCAAAGAAGAAAGTAGAAAAAATAAAGAAGTTTTATGCTCATTTGACTTCTTATATTATGGTGTGTGCATTCGTGATAATGCTTAATTTACTTACAGACCCTTCATTTTTGTGGTGTTTGATTATTGTTTTTGCATGGGGAATTGGGATAGTATCACATGCAATGAATACATATGATTATAGTTTCTTTCTAGGTAAGAATTGGGAAGATCGAAAAATTAGAGAGCATATGGAAAAGCATAATGGTAAATCGCAACAATGGGACTAAATTATGGAAGAGAAGGTGTTATCAGACAAGATACAGCGAAATTACAAAAAGCTTAAGCGAATAAGACTAAATAGATTGCTTAATCTAATATTTCAGTTCATAATACTTATTGCTTTACTCATAATAACCGTTATTGAGGATAATTATGGAATAGAGAATTTTGAGATTAGAGTAGGGCCACCGGGATCGTTTTATGTATATTGGTTTATTGGAATTTGTGGAAGTGCACTATTTATCAAATACTTAATTCATTTCGCCGATTATTTACCTTACTTAAAAAAATGGCAAGAGAATTTAGAAAGGAATGAATTTGAAAAATTAAAAAGAAGATTTGAATACCAAATAAAATTAAATGACTGCAATTAATATAGTTATAGTAGAAGATGAAAAGCCTGCAGCGCGTTCGTTAGAGAGAAAGCTAGAGAAATTAGGTTATTCAACAGCAATGAAATTAACGAGCGTAGATGAGGCAATAGAGTGGTTTGGTTCTAACAAAGAACCAGACCTCATCTTTTTAGATATCCAACTGTCTGATGGTTTATCTTTTGAGATTTTTGAAAAAGTAAAAGTGAATAGCCCCATTATTTTTACTACAGCCTATGATGAGTATGCGCTAAGAGCTTTTAAATTAAATAGTATAGATTATCTATTAAAGCCTATTCAAGAAGAAGAATTAAAAGCAGCGATTAGTAAGTATTTTGAGCAGAAGACATCATTGTTTGGGTTTAATGAACAATTATCCTTATTTAAACAGTTTTTGACCTCAGGCAATGAAATAGAGTACAAAGAACGCTTTTCAGTTAAAATAGGTACTCAGATAAAGATCATAACCACACGTGAAGTTATGTGTTTCTTTAGTGAGAATAAGGCAACTTATATTAAAACATTTGATAATCGCAACTATTTAATTGATTATACATTAGAAGAGTTAGAGAAGATACTTTACGCTAAGGACTTTTTCCGTATCAATAGAAAGTTTATCATCAATATTAGTGCTATCAAAGAGATTCATACTTATTCAAGTTCTAGATTGAAGATTAATTTAAAGGAATTTGAGGACGAAGATTTAGTAGTAAGCCGTGAAAAAGTTAACGATTTTAAAAAATGGATTGAATAATGCTTGAAACTTAAATAAAATATCTAATTTTAAGCAATAATTGATTAAATAATAAAAATGAAAAAATTAAGTATTTTGTTTTTATCTGTTTTCACTATTGTTTCTTGTAGTAAAAAGAACTCAATAGAATTTGAAATGGGTAAAGCAGCAGATGACACAAAAGTAGAAGTGGTTATATCTGATCCAGGACAACCAGAACCGACTGTAATTACTTCTGGAAAAATAAAAGAAGGAAAAGTAGTTTTAGAGAATTCTTTTACAGAGATTGAGCAAGCATTTCTTAGAATAGATGACGAAATGCAAACTACTATTTATTTTATAGGAGAACCAGGGGAGATAAAAATTACAGTAGATCCTAATGATTCAGAAAAATATAAAATAGGAGGTACTACAAGTAATGATAAAATTCAAGCATTTATTGATGAATTAGCTCCTTATCAAGAAAAAGTTGGTAATTTCTTAAATGAGAATGGTGCAGTATTAATGCAGTTAAGCTCAGCTACTGATGAAGAGAGTCAAGCTAAGTTTAAAGAACTTCAAGATGAGTACCAAAAGCTTAATGAGAAGATGACTGAGATTAGCGATAAATTTGAAGCAGCTAATAAAGATAATGCATTAGGTGTAATTATGTTTGCTAGACATTTAGCTGATCCAGACAAAACAATAGAGCAAGTTCAAAAAGAGTTTGATCAATTTCCTGAAGCTGTAAAGAATTCTAAAATCGGTAAAGAAACTCAAAAAAGAATAACAGAAGTTCTTGAAAGAGAAAATGTACAAAAGAAAATAGCAGTGGGAAGTAAAATTCCAAACTTTAAAGCTAAAACTCCATCAGGAAAAGAAATAACTTTATATGAATACTTAGAAGGTAAAAAAGTTGTTCTTATTGATGTATGGGCTTCTTGGTGTGGACCATGTAGACAAGAAAATCCTAATGTAGTGCAAACATTTAAAGAATTCAATAAACAAGGATTTGATATTATTGGTTATTCTTTAGATAAAGCAGAACAGCCTTGGTTAGATGCAATTCAAAAAGATAACTTAACTTGGACACAAGTTTCTAACTTACAATTCTGGAATGATGCTATTGTTGCAGATTACGGAATTGAAGGTATTCCTGCAAGTTTCTTAGTTGATGGTAATGGAATTATCATCGCTAAAGATTTAAGAGGACCTCAATTAGCAGAAGGTGTAAAAGAAGCATTAAAATTATAAGCTTCTAAAGAATATCAAAAAAGGATAGCTACAAGCTATCCTTTTTTATTTTAAAATTGAAAAAGGTTGTTCTATATATGAACAACCTTTTTGTTATTATCGAACTTCTAATTCTAGAATTAGAAGTTCGGTCTTAGATTATATTTTTTGTAGAAAGCATCGATAACTTCAATTACCTCATCTGCTGTATCTACTAATTTAATTAGATCCATATCTTCAGCACAGATATTGTTATGTTTCTCTAATAGAGTTGATTTGATCCAATCAATTAGTCCTCCCCAGAAATCAGTACCCACTAATACGATAGGGAACTTAGCAATTTTCTTAGTTTGGATTAAAGTTATAGCTTCGAATAATTCATCAAGTGTACCAAAACCTCCTGGCATTACTACAAATCCTTGAGAATATTTAACAAACATTACTTTACGAACAAAGAAATAGTCGAATTGCATGTTTTTATCATTATCGATATATGGGTTGAAGTGTTGCTCGAAAGGCAATTCAATGTTTAACCCTACTGATATTCCTTCTCCAAGATGTGCACCTTTATTACCTGCTTCCATGATACCAGGACCTCCACCAGTAATTACACCATAACCAGCTTTACTTACTTTAAAAGCAATCTCTTCTGCCAATTTATAGTAAGGATCTTCTTTTTTAGTACGTGCAGATCCAAAAATAGATACACATGGACCTATACGTCCCATTTTCTCATATCCATTAACGAATTCAGACATAATTTTGAAGATACCCCATGAGTCATTTGTTTTTATCTCATTCCAAGATCTTTGTTTAAACTTTTCTTGGATTTTCTCGTCTTCATTTTTAAAATTTTCTTTCATAATCATTTAATCATTTGATTTTTAACTCATTCTTTAAAAAATGTGCTGTATAACTTTTCTTGTTTTTAACTATCTCTTCTGGTGTTCCTTTTGCTACAATCTGACCTCCTTTACTACCTCCTTCATATCCTACGTCTATGATATAATCAGCTAATTTGATAACATCAAGATTGTGTTCGATAATTAACACTGTATTCCCTTTGTCAACTAATTTATTGATTACCTCCATTAGTACTCTAATATCTTCAAAGTGTAATCCCGTAGTTGGCTCATCTAAAATATAGAAAGTATTTCCAGTATCTTTCTTTGATAATTCTGTCGCAAGTTTAATGCGTTGTGCTTCTCCACCAGATAAAGTAGTGCTTTGTTGCCCCAACGTAATATACCCAAGACCGACATCATCAATAGTTTTCAATTTACGATATATTTTTGGAATATTCTCAAAAAATACTACTGCTTCAGAAACGGTCATATTTAATACATCAGATATTGATTTTCCTTTGTATCGAATTTCTAATGTTTCTCTATTAAAACGCTTACCTTGACAAGTCTCACATTCTACATAAACATCAGGTAAGAAGCCCATTTCAATAGTACGTACTCCTGAACCTTCACAAGTATCACATCGACCACCTTTCACATTAAAACTGAATCGACCTGGTTTATATCCACGTATAGAGGCTTCAGTAGTTTGCGAAAATAAATTTCTAATATCCGAAAATACATCTGTATAGGTAGCTGGATTAGAACGTGGTGTTCTTCCAATAGGGCTTTGATCTATACAAATAACTTTATCAATATGCTCCAGACCTTTTATTTTTTTATAAGGTTGTGGTTTAGCCACAGCATTATAAAAATGAGTATTTAGAATAGGATATAGCGTTCCATTAACTAGAGTGGATTTACCAGAACCCGATACACCAGTCACACAGGTTAAGGTTCCTAAAGGAATCTCTATACTAACATTTTTAAGGTTGTTACCGGTTGCTCCTTCTAGTTTTAATACTTTACCATTACCTTCTCTGCGTTTTTCAGGAAGCGCAATTTCTAATTCTCCATTCAAATATTGAGCAGTTAATGTATGCTCTTTTAATAATTCTTTTGGAGTACCAGCACTAATTATTTTTCCACCATTTTTACCAGCTCTTGGGCCAATATCAATCACATAGTCAGCTCTTTCAATCATATCCTTGTCGTGTTCTACAACAAGAACAGAGTTACCTATATCTCTTAGTGATTCAAGTGATTTTATTAATCGTTCATTATCGCGTTGATGTAGTCCGATACTAGGCTCGTCTAATATATATAAAACTCCTACTAATTGAGACCCAATTTGTGTTGCTAGACGAATACGTTGCGCTTCACCACCTGATAGCGTTCGCGAACTTCTATTTAGTGATAAGTAAGTCAATCCTACATCTTCAAGGAAAGAAAGCCTACTATTGATCTCTTTCAATATTTCAGAAGCAATGCTTTTTTGTTTGGAAGATAACTTAGGATCTATTTCCTTAAACCATTGAATGAGCGTTTCAATATCCATTTGAATTAACTCTCCAATATTTTTTTCAGCAATTTTAAAGTATAAAGCTTCTTTTTTTAATCGGGTACCATTACATTCAGGACATTCTATTTCGTCCATAAATTCTTTAGCCCATCTGCGAATACTACTACTTTCGCTTTCTTCAAATTGATTCTTGATGAAATTATTTATCCCTTCAAAATCAATTTTATAGTTTTTCGTAATACCTGCTACTTTCGAAACGACAGAGAAGCTCTCTTGACCACCTTTTAAAATGATGTCCATCGCTTCGCTAGGAATCTTTGAGATAGGGTCATTTAAAGAGAATTTATATTTTTCTGCTATTATTTCTAATTGCTTGAATATCCATGATTTCTTTTCTGTGCCTAGAGGAGCTAAACCACCATTTTTAATGGAAAGTTTCTCATCAGGAATAATCTTTTTTAAATTGATTTCGTTGATTACACCTAAACCATTACAACATTCACAAGCTCCTTTAGGAGAGTTGAATGAAAAATTGTTTGGTTCTGGCTTAGCGTAGGATATACCAGTTGTAGGACACATTAAGTGTCTACTAAAAAAGCGGTAATCATTGCTATCTTGTTCCAATACCATTATAGTATCTTCACCATAATTCATAGCCACTTTTATACTTTGAGCAATGCGCTGAAGCGTTAATTCAGTTTCATCTACAGCTATTCTATCAATAACAATTTCGATATCATGTGTTTTATATCGGTCGACTTTCATTCCTGACTCAATATCTTTAATCACTCCATCGACACGAACCTTTAGGAATCCCTGTTTAGCTATTTGTTCAAAGAGTTCTCTATAGTGTCCCTTTCTAGATCTTACTACTGGTGCAAGAATATTGATACGGCGATTATTAAAATCTTTAACAATAAGCTCCTGAATTTGTTCATCAGAATAGCTTACCATTTTTTCGCCAGTATTATAGCTGTAAGCATCTGCAGCTCTAGCGTATAGTAATCTTAGGAAATCGTATATTTCTGTAATAGTACCTACTGTAGAGCGGGGACTTTTATTTGTGGTTTTTTGTTCAATTGCAATAACCGGCGATAGCCCGTCAATTTTATCAACATCAGGACGTTCTAGTCCTCCAAGAAATTGGCGTGCATAAGCAGAAAAAGTCTCTATATAACGTCTTTGTCCTTCAGCATAGATAGTATCAAATGCCAAAGATGATTTACCCGAACCGGATAAACCCGTTATTACGACTAGTTTCTCGCGTGGTATTGTAACATCTATATTTTTTAGGTTATGTTCTCTAGCACCTAAAACTTCTATAGTATTTTCTGGTTCTAACATAGTTTTTTGCAAAGCAACAAAGATACATAATTATAGCTTGTTTATGAAGTATTTCACTCATTTGCTTGATAAGAATATTAGCAAATTACAGTGCATTATTATGATTTGTTCTTTGAGTTAGAAATATCGAATGCTAATAAATAAAAAAGGGATGTCTATTAAAAGACAACCCCTCTTTGAGCTATTTTATTAATGCTTATTTTGCAGCATCTACTTTTTTAAATTTCATAATAACGATATCCCCAGAAGTAAATAACAATTCATCTTCTACAATATCATAATTAGTTGCTAATGAAAGAGCATTAAGGAAAGTTGTATCAGCCACACCTTCACAAAATCTTTTTGTTACAGCTAATTTCTCACCAATAGCTATCCCTTTATTTTCTTTTGCTTCATATGATCCTGAAATATTATTACAACCATCTGTTCCGAATACTTTTTCTTCGTCTTCGAAAGTTAATGCTGGTTTAGCATTAGGGAATAATTCTTCTACTGTTTTACCAGATGCATCTGGAGTAGTAATAGATACTAATTCCCATGATTTTAATAAACCATTGTCTTTTTCAGTTTCTACTGTAGTTGTAGTTTGCTCAATTGTTTCTTCTGTTTTTGTTTCTTTTTTATCCTTACAGCTAACGAAAGCTACTGATAACGCTAGTGCTAGAAATAATACTGTCTTTTTCATAATATTTATAATTTGTGTTGTAAAAATACTTAAATAAATGTTAACTATAATAGTTTGGTTAAAAAATATTTATTTAACTATTCAAATAAAGTTAAAACTACATATTTTAAGAATATTTGATATTCGTATTCATCTAATGATTTATTAACTGCATTGTGTTGGGATAAAGGTGTATTTTAGGAATTGCAAATACAATTTATAAGCGATAAGCAAATATTTGGTGTGATACCATCTATTTATAGTAATTTTATTGTTTTAAATATTGAAGATGAAAGCAGCAATTTTATATAAGTCTGGAACAACTCCAAAATATGGTGAAATAGAATCGCCTCAAAAAACTTCTGAAGACCAACATATCATACATGTTAAAGCAGCAGCAGTAAAGAATCTGGATAAGGCTAGAGTAAGTGGAAAGCACTATGCTAGTTATCGCACTTTTCCTACTGTAGTGGGGGTTGATGGTGTAGGGGAATTAGAAGATGGTACGCGTGTATATGGACAAGGTATCACAGGAATGATTGCTGAAAAGGCACTTATAACATCTAATTTTACACCTATTCCACATGACTTAGACTATGTTACTGCGGCAGCATTGCCAAATGCTGTTTTAGGGTCAGCTATGCCATTATTGATAAGGGGGAAATTAGAAAGAGGAATGAACGTCATGTTTAATGGTGCCACTGGAGTTACTGGGCAAGTAGCTGTACAATTGGCTAAATATTATGGTGCAAACAATATAATTGTTACTGGACGTAATGAGCGTATCCTAGATCAATTAAAAAATTATGGGGCAACGCATGTGGTGAATTTGAAGCAGGATGACGAAATTATTAAATCTCAAATAAAACGTATTCATGACGAGACACCTATCGATATGGTAATCGATTATTTATGGGGTAAGCCAATTAGTTTGATTATTGAGGTTCTAAAGGGAGATTCTATACAGCATGTTTCTCATTCTACTAAGATTATTACTGCTGGTGATATGGCAGGAAAAGAGATTTCATTGTCATCATCTGTTTTAAGAAGTTCAGCTATTGAAATTTTAGGTTCAGGATTTGGAAGTTTGTCACAAGAAGAATTAATTGTTTTTAATAAGGTTATTCTACCAGAGCTTTTCTTATTAGCTGCCAACAAAAAGTTGCATATCGATACAGAAGCTTACCCAATAGAGGAGGTAGAGGAAGTATGGAATAAACAGATAGCTTCTGGCACACGATTGGTAATAACGATATAGAAGCGATAGTGTGAAAAAGTAATATCATTATAAATAAATTTATTTGAGATAGGAAGTTTTATGTAAAACTTCCTATTTTTGTTTGCTTAAATGCAACAACAACACAATGAAAAATTTCTTAGAACGCTACTTTCAATTAAGTAGTAATGGTACCTCTATAAAAAAAGAGTTTATAGCGGGTATTATCACGTTCCTTACGATGTCGTATATTCTGGTGGTAAATCCTAATATTCTTGCAGATGCTGGAATGGATAGAAGCGCACTTTTTACCACTACTGCTTTAGCTACTATTTTTGCAACACTATTAATGGGGCTATATGCAAAATTACCTATAGCTCAAGCACCAGGGATGGGATTGAACAGTTTTTTTGCATATTCTGTTGTTCTTACAATGGGCTATTCATGGCAGTTTGCACTTACAGCTGTTTTTATCGAAGGAATTATCTTCTTATTATTGACCTTATTTAATGTTCGCGAGCTAATTGTAAGAAGTATCCCTAAAGTTTTAAAAGAAGCTATTCCGGCAGGAATAGGATTGTTCATTACTTTGATAGGACTAAAAAGTGCTGGAATTGTAGTAGGAGATCCTAATACACTTGTTAGGCTAGGTGATTTCAGTATGCACACTGTATGGATCACTTTAGTTGGATTAGTGGTAACAGGAATTTTGTTAATTAGAAATGTAAACGGGGCGATATTATTCGGAATTTTAAGTGCTACTATTTTTGGAATTATATTAGGTGATGTTTCTTTGCCTAGTAAGATAGTGGATCTCCCACCATCTATAGAACCAATATTTGGAGAAGCGATCAAACCAATGTTTACTGCTGAGGGATGGAATCAAATCTTTTCATTAGAGATGCTAATTGTAGTGTTTACATTCTTATTTGTCAATCTATTTGATACAGTAGGAACGTTAATAGGTGTGATATCTAAGACAAATTTAGCAGACAAGGATGGCAATTTCCCTCAAATGAAAAAAGCATTGTTTACAGATGCCATGGGAACGACATTTGGTGCGGTTTTAGGAACGAGTTCTGTCACATCTTATGTGGAGAGTGCATCAGGTGTAGCGTCAGGTGGACGTACAGGGTTAACAGCTGTAAGCGTAGCTTTAATGTTTGCATTAGCATTATTTCTAGGGCCTTTATTTTTGATAATACCTGCAGCGGCTACTGCGCCAGCCTTAATTATTGTAGGGTTATTTATGATTAGCTCAGTTGTTAATATTAAATTTAATGACTTGTCAGAGGGATTACCTGCTTTTCTTACAATTGTTTTTATGCCATTTACTTATAGTATTGCAGAAGGAATTGTATTTGGTATATTGAGTTATACTATACTAAAATTAGGGGCAAAACAATACAATGAAATTACACCAACAGTTTACGTTTTATCCATCCTCTTTTTAATGAAGATTATACTAGACGTAGTAACTCAATAGAATAAAATTTATTTATAGAAAAAATAAACAAGGAGGTCATAGCACCTCCTTTTTCTATTGTATGAAGTATAAAAATAACTTAAAATAGTAGGACATTTACTAGGGAACTTACTATCTTGTTAGTTTAATAAAACAATGAATTATTATGAGTCAAAAAACAAAAATACTTGTAGTTGGATTAGGTGGCGTAGGCGGATTTTATGGAGGACTATTAGCTAATAAATATGAAAACAGTGAGGAAGTAGAAGTAAGTTTTATCGCTAGAGGAGAGCATTTAAAAAAGATAACTGAAAATGGATTAAAGGTAATCTTTGATCAAAATGAAATAGTAGGCAAGCCTTATCTTGCAACAGATGATTTCAATAAAGTAGGTAAAGTTGATTATTTAATAATGGCAACAAAGGGGTATGACCTTAAACCTACATTTGAGCAAATGAAAGCGTGCGTAGGTGAAAATACTGTAATTCTTCCATTGTTAAATGGGGTAGAAGCCTATGAAGATTTGAATAATTATTTTGATTATGCGACAGTACTACAAGGATGTACCTATATGGTATCAAGATTAAAAGAACCTGGAGTAATTGATAACCCAAGTGGTAGACAAAAGATTTATTTTGGTAAAGATCATAAGCTAACAGAGCAGATGATGGCTTTTGAAAAATTATTGGTCGATGCTGGGATTAATGCAATTGCTACTACTGATATTGATAAAGAAATATGGGAGAAGTATATCTTAGTTTCTGCCTCTGCTACTGCAACAGCTTACTACAATTGCAGTATGAAAAACACTGTTTTATTACATCCTCAAGAAACAAAAGAATTGCTAGAAGAGGCTAGTACGATTGCAAGAGCTAGAAATATCAATATAGATAAGGATATTGTATCTGTTATTTTGGATAGATTAAAAGCAATACCTGAAGGAGCAACTACTTCTATGCACAGTGATTTTTTGGCAGGAAAGCAAACTACGGAATTAAGTATTATGACTGAATACATGGTCAATCAAGGAACGAAATTGAATATTCCAACACCAATGTATTCAAAAATGCTAACTTCTTTAAAGAATAGAGCAGGTAGCAAGTATTTAATATAGACGCAATAAGATATATAAATTTAAAAAAGAGAGATATAGCAATATAATGGTTACTGTATCTCTTTTTTTACGAATAAGAATAAGTTAGATATAAAACGTGATGATTGATAAATTAATTGAAACTTTAAGAAAGCTTGGATGGCAAGTAGCAGAAAAAAACAATTCTTTAGTATTAAAGTCTTTATTTACGGATAGATACAGTGTGCTTCCAGACGAGTTTCAACTATACCTAAAATCTATTCAGTCGGGTACCTCTGCAGAAAATAATGCTTGGCTATTGTGTGAAGAGGAATATAATGGGGATAGTAATGATGCGTTCAGATGGAATGAATTAGAACTATTGAGTCTTGAAAATGCTGATAATGAGATAGATTTGCAAGAAAATATAAAGAGTTTTTGGAATAGTCACTTGCCTTTTATAATTTCAGTAAAAGGGGAATACTCTTGTTTTTCTATAGGAACAGGAGAAGCGAACTACGGTCAAATATTTTATGGTACAGAACCTGAATTTGAAGAAGTAACGTTAGTAGCTGCTTCTCTCAGTGACTTTATTAGTAAGTTAGAAAAACAAGCATTGTTATTTCAGAAAGATTATCCTTATAATTTATTTTTTTAAAGAGGTTACTATTTGTTGTCTTTTTTTATTTCAAAAAGGTATAAAGCTTCCTTTTCAATTTCAATTTCTTTTGAGTTTATAAAGCCCAATCGATTAAGGAGTTTAATAGAGTTTTTGTTGTCAGTTAGTGTAATAGCTAGCACAGAAGAGTTTTCATCTTGCTGTAAAATATCTTCTAGTACTACAGAGGTTGCCTCTAAGGCGTATCCTTTATTGACATATTGCGGCAGAAATGCAAAGCCAAAATCAGCATTAGGTAGATAAGTTCGTTGCAGTAAACTTATAAGTCCAATAGGAGTGGAAGTTTCCTTAAGAACTACTGTCCAATAAAAACAATTTGGAGTATTTAAAATATTCTGTATATAATTTTGCGCATCTGCCAGCGTATAGATATTTTTATTACCAATATAGACTAACCATCCTTCAGTATTTACTAATTCAAGAATAAAAGAATCATCTTTAAACTCTAATGGTCTTATCATTAAACGATTAGTTTGCACTATTTTTGACTCCATACAGATATTTTGTTTGAAGAAAGATACAGTAAATTCTTTAAAAGAGCCTGTTTTTTTTGTTGTTGCTACAGGTTTAATATGTTTAATTGTTCTGTATTTGTATTGTAAATCAGTGTTCTAACTGATGCTTTTACAAAAAATACACAAATCAAAGTCCGTGTTTTTCTTCTAAATTGACTGTAAAAAAGTCAATTTACAATCCCCCTTTTTTCAAATTTTAAGGAATTTTATTTGGGTCTGGTCCCAGTGTTGTTCGAGGACGGTTGCAGTCTTGTTCGGGAATACCCCTGTTTTTGCAATGCGTTACTGAGTAATTCTCGAACCCTTCTCGAACAAAGTCCCTATTCAACTCTAAAAAAGGCTTCTTAAGTCTTGTAAATGCTGGGTTTTGTTGAAAATGAGTTTTGCTAAAAAGGGTAATAAATGTATTTTTTGGTCATTATTTACCCTTGCAGTAAATAGGTATAGTGGTTTTGCGTAGTGGGGTATGATCTTCAAATATGGATGAGGTATATTTATGCAATATTCAAATATGAAATTTCAGAGGTGTATTTACTAAAGGGACGAACAAAAAGAGCTGACTAATATTTTAGCTAGCTCTTATATAGTTTGTGTAGAAAAAGTGTAACTATTTTTTTGATTTTTCGTTTGTTTGGGTTGAGGTATTTTTATCTTTTGTAGGTTCTTGATTCTGTAACATCATTTTCATAAAAGCTTCTTGCTGCATTTTCATATCTTCTTGCATTGATTTCATTAAGTCCATAAAGTCAGTAGCAAAGAAATCATCTCCTTCAGCATCATCTCCCCACATAGAGCTTTGCATGCTAAAGTTGCTTTTATTAGAAAATAGATTGTTTCCTGAATTGCCAATTTCTAAATATTTATAACCATTCTCTTTCTCATGGATAATAATAGAGAATGAGTTAATGCCCATTGAATTATATTCTGATTTCTGTTGAGAGGAACCACGCTCATCTTTAAACATTGTATTTATAGCGATAATCTCGCCTTTGTCATTTCTTTTAATATTAGAAAAGTTTAGTGCGGCAATTTTTTCATCATTGACTTCTTTTTTTATTTGCTCTAATTCATTATCTTTAGTTTCCTTAGTAATTTGATACTCGATAGTGGTATTCTTAACCTTGAAATCATTTTTCTTTTCTTGAGCATTAATTGTCGAAGTGCTAATTAAAATTAATAAAAACGATAGTATACCAGCATTGAATATGCTTTTAAATTTAAGTGTGTTTAAACTTGTTTTCATATTTTAATATTTTGATAAATGTTTATAATTTTCATGAGTTGATATTGCTAATTTACTTTTTATAGTTTTAATTTTTATTTAAAAGATTACTACTATTTGTTAAAAAAAGACTGATTATGAGAGATAAATTAATACACGGTACAGAGATTATAGTAAACCAAAATAATAAAGAGATTTTATCTGACTTTACTTATCCTGCAGATAAAACAAATTTGCCTTTAGTTATATTTTGTCACGGTTATAAAGGGTTTAAAGATTGGGGAGCTTGGCAATTGGCGATGGATGAATTAGCTGATCAAGGTTGTTTTGCTGTTAAATTTAATTTTTCATTAAATGGGACTACTATTGATGAGCCTACAGAATTTAATGATTTGGAATCTTTTGGAAATAACACCTATACACAGGAACAAAAGGATTTAACGGCTATTATTGATTTTTATAAAAAGAATGATAGAGTTGACGCTTCTAATATTTATTTAATTGGCCATAGTAGGGGCGGTGGTGCTGCCATATTACAATGCTATTACAATAAAGATGTAAAAGGTGTCATTACATGGGCAGGGGTGTCTGATTTCAGAAAACGCTTTCCACACGGTGAACGTTTTGAAGAGTGGAAAGAGAAAGGAGTGTTTTATTCTGTCAATGGTCGTACTAAACAAGAGATGCCACACTTCTTTACTTTTTGGGAAGATTATGAGCAAAATGAGGATAAACTTAATGTGCAGAAAGCTGCCCAGCATTTGACTAAACCTACATTAATTGTTCAGGGAACGGAAGATCCTGCAGTGTCATTGAAAGAAGCTCAATTATTACATCAGTGGATTTCTAGTTCACTGTTAAATATAGTGGATGGTGCGGATCACGTTTTTGGCGCTAAGCACCCTTATGATAAAAAAGAAATGCCTAAGCATTTGAAAGAAGTAGTAGAGGCAACAATAAATTTTATAAAGAGCACAAAATAAAAAATTAGAATAGAGACAAAAAGTAAAAGAGCTAATGGTTATTGCCATTAGCTCTTTTGCTTTTTTATTTCTTATCGTTAGATGAATTCGAAGCTTTTTTAGGTCTTCTTACTCCATTACTCTTGTTAACGATTTTACCTCTTTTTGTCTTAAGATCTCCTTTACCCATAATTTCTATTGTTTTTAAAATTAATAAATAAGTTCGTTTTTCTTTTAAACGAAAGAATTATCCCAAAATACAAAAAAATATTTTCATAGCCTAATTAATTGATTATAAAGCTTAATTGTATAGTCATTGGAGTTTTTCTAAACAGAAAGTAAATTTTTATGATCATAAAAATTTTCTCCCTACATCTAGTGATTTATATAAGGTTTAGATCTGGATCTTTTTTTACTTACCAAAAAATCTTTTACATTTACTTGTAATTAAACTTTTAATAATCATGACAACATTAGAAATAGGAAATAAAGCACCCAATTTTACAGGAGTAGATCAAACGGGAAAAGAACATAAATTATCAGATTATAAAGGGAAGAAATTAATTGTCTTTTTTTATCCAAAAGCTAGTACGCCTGGATGTACATGGGAAGCATGTAATTTAAGAGATAATTATCAGGTTCTGAAAGAAAAGGGATTTGAACTATTAGGAGTTAGTGCTGATTCGCCAGAAAGACAACAAAAGTTTATTGATAAGAATGAGTTGCCATTCCCTCTAATAGCAGATGAAAATAAAGATGTTCTTAATGCTTTTGGAGTATGGGGGCCAAAAAAATTTATGGGACGTACTTATGATGGTATTCACAGAACAACTTTTGTAATTGATGAGAATGGAACTATTGCAGATGTAATTACCAAAGTAAAAACAAAAGATCACGCAGCTCAAATTCTTGAGAAGTATTAAAATACATACGTAATGAGTCATTAATTGATGAGGAATTATAAAATCTTTATGTAAAAGACATCGATTTTTATTAGAACGATGTCTTTTATTTTTTTAAAGCGAATTGTAATTCAATTTATGATAGTTACTGTTGTGAAATAAATAAAATGCTATGAATAAATTTATAAATAAGAAAATTGCTAAGAGTGATTGGTATGCACTTCACCAGTCAAGTAATATTGATGATGATAGGCTGTCCTCGTTAATAGAAGAGCATAGCTATTCTAATCAAACAGATTGGAAAAAGTTTTTGGAGTACTTTGTGCTTGCACTTGGAAGTGGCTTATTTTTAAGTGGTGTTGTTTTCTTTTTTGCGTTTAATTGGAATGAGATTCCACGATTTGGAAAGTTTGGAATGATTCTTTTATTGCTTTTGGTAACAGTAGTTTTGTCTGTGCTAAATAGTGTGAAAGAGTTCGTAAGGAAAATAGCATTATTAAGTTCTTCTGTTGTGGTAGGAGTATTATTTGCTGTGTTTGGACAAGAATATCAGACAGGAGCTAATGCTTATGACCTATTTTTGATGTGGTGCATCGTTATTATACCATGGACAATGGTTTCTAAATTTACCATTCAGTGGTTATTATTTGCTGTATTAACGAATACTACTTTAACTCTGTTCTATCAACAAGTTGTCTTTAAGATAAATCCTTTTTATACTATTATCAGCTACTTAGTATTAAATACATTGCTGTTTTTGCTTCCCTATGTAATAGGAAAATACCAATCTTTTCGTCCCGAAAAGTACTATTCTAATTTAATGATATTTGTATGCAATTCATTAGCAGTAGGAAGTTTAGGAGTTGCGATTTTTACTACGAGATCAAATTATTCAGATGGAGAATTATCAGGACTATTTGTTTTATTCTTATTAAGTATTGCTTGGATTGGAATAAGTTTTTATATCAGTTTAAAAAAGAAAAATATTTTGACGTTTAGCTATTTTGTATTGGCTATCGCAATTATAGTCTTTATGATATTAATAAGATGCTGTGATCTCAGTGAAGGAGCTCTTCTGCTATATACTTTGTATGTTATTGGCGGTACTTTTGGTATTATAAAATTAATTTCTAATCAACAAAAAGAGTGGAATTATGAAAGAGAGTAAACAGTTTAATCAAATCGTTGATAGCTTAGTATCAGAGGGCGTAGAAGTGGATAAAACGCTTTTAAAACAATATCAAGAAGATACGCTAGTAAGATCAGTTTTTATAAAAGTAGTCTCTATTTTAGGAGGATTATTGGGAGTAGGATTATTTCTAGGCTTCCTATTTCTTACTTTGAATACAATTATAAATCTAGGAATTATATTTATTGTTCTTGGTTTAATTTCTTTTATAATTTCATTTGTAATTAACAAGAGTAAAGATAGTGCTATCAAAGATGGTCTTGCAGTAGCACTCTTTATTGCAGGTTTTTTATTGGTGATTTTTGGAATTGCAGAATTACAAGGAACTTCGTGGAATATTAGTTCTTCTGCTAGTATTGCATTTGTACTATCAGTGATTTGCTTTTTTGTTTATAAGAATCAAATCATTATTTTCCTTAGTACGATTAATGCATTGATAGCAGTACATTGTCTAATTATCAATAACCATACTTTTTCTGTTTTTTATATCTTCTTTTTCCTTCTTATACTATTGACAGTATTTTTGTTTTGGAAAGAGACGGCTCTTAGATTAAGTCGTTATTTTACAATGTATTATGTACCTTTCTTTTTTGCTGTATTCTTATATAGTTTGGTGCTTAGCATTATAGCTTCAACTAGTATGTTTATGGGGTTATATTATGTACCTTCAGCTGCCACGCTATATATATCAGTATTTGGTACAATAGCTGTCAATTTGTTTACGATACATTTGATATTTAAAAAGCTTAATATTACTAATATAATAGTGATGATTAGTATCTATGTTTTAGCAGCTGTTTTTATGTACTTTTTAGGATTTATTTACCCTGCTTTTATGGTAGGATTATTGTTTCTATTATGGTCATTTTACAATCAATACAAAATAGGTTTCGTACTCTCTATATGTACTTTTATATGGGCTATTGGTATGTTCTACTATGACTTGAAGATTAATTTATTAGAAAAGTCTATTTCGTTAATGATTACAGGGGTGCTATTTTTAGGTGCTTATTGGTTAATGTGTAAAAATTGGAAAGAAGATGAAAAAGAATAGTATAAGCTATGTGATCGTTATCACTTTTGTTTTAGTTGTTATCTTTTTTATAAGAGGAGTTCTACAGAAAGAGGAGACGATTAAAGAAGGAAAATTAGTTCTATTAGAACTAGCACCTGTAGACCCAAGATCTCTGATTCAAGGAGATTATATGATACTTAATTATGATATAGCTACTAATAGAAATGATATTTTTAGAGCGTCATTGATTGCTTTGTCAGGTGAACAGATTGAAGAAGCTGATGAAGATTTGAAAAGCAAAACTATAGAAAATTATGAAGGTATGAGAGGTTTTGTACTGTTAAACTTAGATGAAAATCAAGTAGGACATTTTATTAAGTTGACAGATAAATTAGAAGATGCTGAAGAGGGGCAATTGTATATTAAATTCTTTAATAATAATGGATGGCGTTTTAATATAGGTGCAGAGAGTTTCTTCTTTCAAGAAGGTGAAGCTGATAAATTTGCAGCAGCAAAATATGGTGCACTACGCGTAGATGATAAAGGTAATAGTGTATTAATCGGTATGTATAATGAAAATCTTGAATTAATTCGCTGATATTTTTGTTATATAAAATAACATAAAAAGGTGCGAAATATTCAAATGAAAAAGCACCTCAGAATAATTATTCTGAGGTGCTTTTTTTGTTGTAAACTCTTTCTGTTAGTTTGTGAAATGATACATTAAAAAATTTTAATCTGTATCTTGGTATAGGGGTATGTTTATTGTGCTTCAGTACGTTATGAATTAACCTGATTTACATTAGGTTCTGTGATTATAATACTCAAAAGGTGTGTAGAAGATACTTAATATGGTTAATAGTATGATAAAAAACAGTGAATATTTAAAATTAATGTAATTTTTTAGATATAAATTATTAAAAAATCAAGACAATATTTAATTCTTTTCTTTTTTTATAATAATAAATGGTATTATTTTTGTTTATACTCATTTTGGTAAGATTATTAATAAAGAAAAATCTTTATTTTTTATTAACTTCTAAAGTAAATAATGATGAAAAAAGTTTTGTTAATGGCGTTTGTTGTTTTTGCAATGACAGCTCATGCACAAGTAGGAATAGGAACAAATAAGCCAGATCAATCTGCATTACTAGATATAAAAAATCCAGCAGGATCAAATCGTGGTTTATTAATACCTAGAGTAAAATTGACTAAGCTCGATGATAGTTCTACCTTTGGGGATAAAGGTGCTACAGAGAGTTTATTAATCTATAATGAGAATTCAACTAGTGAGCTTGGCAAAGGATTTTATTATTGGACAGGTGCTCAATGGACACGTATTTTTACAGATAAAGATATTGAAACATTAAATTTCGATAATACTACTAACTATTCTTTGACAATAGAAAGTGATAAAGCACTAGGAGAAGATGTATTAGTAATAACAGATAGCGCAAAAAATAAGGTACAAATGCCTTTAAGTACATTGGCTAACAACTCTAATTTTATTAATAAGTTAACTTCAAATAATGAGTTTATAAAATCAGTTAAGGCGCTAGAAACTATTACTACTATCACTCCAGTATTAGATAAGGAAGGTGAAAGAACTGGAGAATATGTTTATAAAAATGAAGATGGTGATGAGGTAAAAATTGATGTAGTGGGTGATGTAAACCATAATTTTAAAGAGATTGTAGCGAATATTGATAATCAAATCTATATTTTTAGAATTATTGAGGAAAATAGCAAAGATTTGATAAGTAATGAAGGTACTATATCTGTGCGAGCTGAGCATGGTAGTGTGCTTGCTGATACATATATCGATGTAGTAGATAAATCGTTAACAGTCAGAAAACTTAATTCTATGGGGGCTAAGGGAGGCGAACTTCTATCAGCAGATGGTAAAGGCAACGTTATCTTTAGAGCTCTTACATCTGAAATGATTAAGGATGCTGGTTCAATTACTACAGATAATATTATTACAGTAGACTCAGGTAAGAATAAAGTATTGTCAGATGTTAAATTTAGTTTAGCAGATAGTTCTGTAACCTCTGGTAAATTAAGCTCTACAGGAGCAGACAAAGGTACTGTTGCTACAGCAGATGGATCAGGTAATGTAACTTATAGTAAAGTTTCAGCAGCCAATCTTGATGGTAAAGGAAGTATTACAGGAGATAATATTATAGAAGTATCAAATGGTGCAAATACAACTTTAGGAGATGTATCATTGAGTTTAGCAGATAACTCTGTAACAACTGGAAAATTAAGTTCTGGACAAGCTGCTAAAGGAACA
>NZ_BAEX01000035.1 GCF_000246945.1 Myroides injenensis M09-0166 | reverse complement strand
AAAATATGATTTACTTTAAATAATCTTTTGCATGCGCGACAGCTTCCGTAATACCTGCAGCATTTTTACCTCCTGCAGTAGCAAAGAAGGCTTGCCCACCTCCTCCACCTTGAATATACTTACCTAATTCACGAACTATCTGTCCAGCATTTAGACCTTTATTTTCGACAATATCTTTAGAAATATAACAAGTTAACATTGGCTTATCATTTGATACACTTCCAAACAATACATATAAGTTACTAAACTCATTACCCAATTCATATGCTAAATCTTTTGCTCCTGATGCATCTAAATCAACCACTGCTGCAAGAAAAGCTATACCGTTAATCTCTTCTATAGTTGCTTTCAACTCGCCTTTAAGATTTTTAGCTTTTTCTTTTAAAAGTTGCTCTACCTGTTTTTTAAGCTTAGCATTTTCATCTTGCAATGAAATAACTGCCTTCAATGTATCCTGAGGATTCTTTAAAACTGTTTTAAGCTCTTTTAAGACATCTTCTTGTTCACTATAAAACTGACGAGCTGCTTTATTAGTTATTGCCTCTATACGACGAATACCAGCTGCTACAGCACCTTCACTTACAATTTTAAATTGCCAAATATCAGCCGTATTTGCAACGTGAGTTCCTCCGCAAAGTTCCATACTATCACCAAAACGAATAGCTCGTACCTCATCACCATATTTTTCACCGAACAAAGCCATTGCTCCTTCTTCTATAGCTTGAGCAAATGGAATACTTCTACGTTCTACTAAAGGTAATTGCTCATGGATTCTATCATTAACAAAAGCTTCTACTTCTGCTAATTCTTCCTCTGTTACTTTTGCAAAATGAGAAAAGTCAAACCTCAAATGCGTTGGAGAAACCAATGACCCCTTTTGTTCAACATGTGTTCCTAATATTGAACGTAATGCTTGATGAAGCAAATGCGTTGCCGAGTGATTTGCCATTGATTGCTTTCTAGCATCAACATTTACTTTTGCAATTAAAGTTGCCTCTACATTTGATGGTAGCTCTCTTACAATATGTAAAATAAGGTTATTTTCTTTTTTAGTATCAATAACTTCAATCATATCATTAGCAGATACTAATACTCCACTATCTCCTACCTGACCACCACCTTCAGGATAAAAAGGTGTAGTATCTAAAACAATTTGAAATAACTTACCATCTTTTTTACTATCAACTTTGCGATAACGAGTGATTTTAACTTCATTCTCTAATTGATCATATCCCACAAATTGCTCTACATTACCAGGGATTAACACAGTCCAATCATCAGTTGATACTTCAGAAGCAGCACGAGAACGAGTTTTTTGTTCTAACATTGCAGCATCAAATCCAGCCTCATCTAATTCATAGCCTTTTTCTCTAAGAATAAGAGCTGTTAAATCAATAGGAAACCCAAAAGTATCATATAATTCAAAAGCTTTCACTCCTGATACTACCTTACCTTCTGTATGTTTAATTACATTATCTAACAAATGTAGTCCTTGTTCTAAAGTTCTTAAGAAAGAAGCTTCTTCTTCTCTAATGACGTTTTTTACTAATTCTTTTTGACTAGTAATTTCTGGGAAGAAGTCTCCCATTTGTGTACTTAAAACATCAACTAATTCATAGATAAATGGTTCTTTCTTATCTAAGAAAGTGAAAGCATAACGAATAGCTCTACGTAAAATACGACGAATTACATATCCTGCTCCATTATTAGATGGCAATTGCCCATCAGCAATGGCAAAAGCTACTGCTCTTACGTGGTCAACGATAACACGAATAGCAATATTAATTTTTTCTTCTTCCTCGTTTGCAGCTTTTATTGTGTACTTACCTCCCGCTAATTCAGAAACTTTAGCTATTAAAGGACTAAATACATCGGTATCATAGTTAGACTGAACTCCTTGTAAAACCATACATAGACGTTCAAATCCCATTCCCGTATCAACATGTTGAGCAGGCAATTTTTCTAAAGAACCATCCGCTTTACGGTTAAATTCCATAAATACATTATTCCAAATCTCAACAACTTGAGGATGATCTCCATTTACTAAATCACGACCAGCAATTTTAGCTTTCTCTTCTTCACTTCTTATATCAACGTGAATTTCTGTACAAGGTCCACATGGTCCTTGATCCCCCATTTCCCAAAAGTTATCTTTCTTATTCCCCATAAGAATACGATCTTTATCAACTAGCGTACTCCAAATATCATAAGCCTCTTGATCAAAGGGAACATTCTCTTCCTCACTACCTTCAAATACGGTAACGTAAAGTATATCTTTAGGAATTTTATAAACTTCCGTCAATAATTCCCAAGCCCAATTAATTGCTTCCTTTTTGAAATAATCACCAAAACTCCAGTTCCCTAACATCTCAAACATTGTATGGTGATAAGTATCAATTCCAACCTCTTCTAAGTCATTATGTTTTCCAGATACACGTAGACACTTTTGAGTATCAGTAATACGATTACTTTTAGGCTTGGCGTTTCCTAAGAAATATTCTTTAAACTGGGCCATCCCAGAGTTATTAAACATTAAAGTTGGATCGTCTTTAAGTACGATCGGTGCAGAAGGGACAATCATGTGTCCTCTCTCTTCAAAAAAGTTTAAAAACTTCTGACGAATTTCTTGTGATTTCATATCCTATGGAAACTAATTTTTACTTTTCTTTGTTATTATAATTTAATTCTGTCCTAACTTGTTAAAATATCGCTAAATTAACGAATTAGACACTATTTTTTGACAATACTATGGTTACAAAGAATAGCAAAAACAAAAACATTTTATAAATTTGTTAGCTAACTACTTTTTAAGCATAAATGAATATCAAAAATTTATTGCAAAAATAGTGTTTTTTTAAAATATGGCTAAGGTAAAATATTATTACGACCCTGAAAAATTAGCGTTCCTAAAAATACGTCCAAAAAGGCTTCGTTACCTTGGAAATGTATTTTTATTTATTACTACGGCAGCAGCCTTTGGTATATTATCTTTATTCTTCTTTATTAACACAGATATTCTGCAAACTCCTAAAGAGAAAATGCAAGAGCGTGAGCTTTCTGAATTTAGAACTAATTATATTTTACTAAATAAAAAACTAGACCTACTTGCGGAAGTACTAGAAGAGATAGAAACAAGAGATAATGATATTTACAGAGCTTACTTTAACACCTCTCCTATTCCTGAAGAACAAAGAAAATCTGGATTAGGTGGTATTAATAGATATAGAGCGTTCCTTGGATTAACAAATGAAAAAATACTAATATCTACCAACGCTAAAATAGATCAATTGTCAAAACAGATAGCTATTCAATCAAGATCATTAGACGACATTATTGAACTAGCTAAAGGAAAAGAGCAGTTTTTAGCGTCTATCCCTGCTATACAGCCAATAAAAAATGAAGACTTAAAAAGAATGGCATCGGGATATGGTTACAGAAGTGATCCTTTTACAAAAATTAAAAAATTCCATGCTGGTATGGACTTTTCTGCTGATATAGGAACTCCTGTTTATGCATCGGGAGATGGAAAAGTAACTAGAGCGAATAATGAACTTTCTGGATATGGTAATCTAATTGAAATTAACCATGGATATGGATATGAAACAAGATATGCCCATTTAAGCAAGTATAATGTAAAACAAGGTCAATCCGTAAAACGTGGTGACATTATAGGATTCGTAGGGAGTAGTGGACGAAGTTCTGGTCCCCATTTACATTACGAAGTACACTATTTAGGAAATGTAGTTAACCCATTAAATTACTACTATGGCGAAATATCAGCTAAAGAATTTGAGTTATTATCACAAGAGGCTAACCAAGAAAACCAATCACTTGACTAATGAAACTAAATTTACCAGATAAACGATATTATAGTATAGGCGAACTCGCAAAGGCATTTGATTTAAACACCTCTACAATTAGGTATTGGGAAAAAGAGTTTGATATCATCAATCCTAAAAAAAACGCGAAAGGCAACAGAATGTTCACGCCAGCCGATGTAGAGAATTTAGAATTGATACATCATTTGCTTAAAGAACGAGGTTTTACCCTAGACGGCGCTAAAGATTATTTAAAAAATCAACCTAAAGGAAAAATTGATAATTTCGAAATAATAAAGAAACTAGAATATATAAAAGAAACCTTAATAAGTATTAAAAACGAACTTTAATAAAAAAAAACGTATGAAAAAAGCTTTAGTCCCAATCATTGTATTAGCAGTAATTTTTGTTGGTGTTTTCATGTATGGTGTTAGCATTAAAAACCAAGCTATGACATTAAGTCAAACAGAACAAAAACAATGGGCTGATGTAGAAACAGCTTATCAAAGAAGAAATGACTTAATTGGAAACTTAGTAAAAACAGTTCAAGGAGCTGCTAACTTTGAGAAAAGTACTTTAGAAAGCGTCGTAAAAGCGCGTGCTGAAGCTACTAAAGTTACAATTGACCCTAGTAATATGACTCCTGAACAGCTAGATAATTTCAGCAAAGTTCAAAGTAACTTATCTTCTAGTTTAAGTAAGTTATTAGTTGTATCTGAAAATTACCCAGAGTTAAAATCTAATACAAACTTCTTAAAACTACAAGACGAACTAGCAAGCACTGAAAACACTATTCAAACGCAACGTATTCGTTTCAATGATGCTATCATGTCATACAACAACTATGTAATGAGATTCCCTAATTCAGTGTTTGCAGGTATGTTTGGTTATTCTGAGAAGCCATATTTCAAATCAATAGAAGGAGCAGAAAAACCAGTAGAAGTAGAATTTAATTTTTAATAATGGCTACAACTAGAGATTTTTTATCACCACAAGATGAACAAGAAATTGTACAAGCTATAACTGATGCTGAGAAAGGCTCTTCTGGTGAAATACGTGTGCATATTGAAACCAATTCAAATAAAGAACCTCTAGAACGAGCTAAAGAAGTGTTTTTTGAACTTGGTATGGACAAAACAAAAGACCGTAATGGTGTACTTTTTTACATCTGTATTAATTCACGTTTTTTTGTAATACTTGGAGATGAAGGAATTGATAAAAAAGTTCAAAATGAAAACTTTTGGGAAGGAACAAGAGAACTAGTCATCAATCATTTTAAACAAGAGAAATATAAAGAAGGACTAATCTTAGGAATTACAAAAGCTGGAAAAAAACTTCAACTTTTATTTCCTGACACTTCTTCTTCTAACAACGAATTACCAAACGAAATATCTAAAGGTTAATCCATGATTAAATTACCTAATAAATTGTTGCACTTTGTAATTTTATCTTTGACACTTTTGCTGTCACAGCTAAATTATGCTCAATTTAATATTCCTCAAAAACCTCAAGGAAGTAAACAAACAAGTGTTTATGATTATGCAAATATTCTAAGCACCGAACAACGCAATCTACTAGAGAGACAACTAATTGATTATGCAAATGAGACATCTACTCAAATAGTATTTATATCTATAGAATCTCTTGAAGGCGAAAGCATTGATTTATTAGGACCTAAATGGGGACATACATGGGGAATTGGACAAAAAGGTCAAGATAATGGTGTAATATTATTATTTGCTAATAAGGAACGTAGATTTGGTATATATCCTGGATATGGCGCAGAGAGCTATATCACAGCAGGACAAGGAGGTGAACTTATACGCAACAGAGTTATACCAGAATTTAAAAATGGTAACTATTTCCAAGGAATTGAAAATGCTGTAGAAGGTGTTCGCGAAATGCTATTAGGTATTTACCAAAATGATAATCCTGTACGCATGGAAGGAGATAATAGCATAGGTGGATTATTTTGCCTCTTTATTATTATTGCCCTAATTGTAGGAACAATATTATTTAGCAAAGATAAAAATGACCGTGGTGGAAAAGGCGGTGGTGGTGGAAAACGCCAACGTAGTTTTGGATCTGACCTAGCGGACATTATTATACTAAGCAATCTCGGAAGACGCTCTGGTGGTGGTAGCGGTTGGGGCTCTGGTGGTGGATTTGGCGGCGGAGGTGGCTTCGGCGGAGGTGGAGGCTTCTCTGGCGGATTCGGGGGCGGAGGTTTCTCTGGTGGAGGTTCTAGCGGAAGCTGGTAGATAAACAATAGAATATATATAAAAAGGGGCAAGTTTATAAAAAAATAAACTGCCCCTTTTTTATTAAACCTTAAATTTCAATATTGAGGTCTTCTCTACTTTTTACTTTTATGAAACTTCTTTTATCCTATAACGATAAAAGTCATAAAATTCCATGTTATTAACTAGATAAAATGGTATCGATTTAATTGCGTAAAGAACGAAAGCTATCTGAGCAAAAAAACACTACACTTTTTTTAAAGCCAAAAAAACATATCTAATTAAATTACAACACTTTAGATAAAAAGAAAATCTAAGGCATCAAAATTGGAATGCTTGTCAAAGCTAGTATTCATAAGGACTCCAGCTAAATCCTTCAACAGTTCTTCAACAATTCCCCATGATTGCTCTATATAGAAGGCTATTTGTTGAAGCAATCTTGAAGAACTGTTGAAGCATTGTTGAAAAAATCATATCCTCTATAGTCATAAAGACGTATAATGAATCAATTATTCATTAAGCAATTAATTATTAAAAAGTTTGAAAGTAAAATGGCTGTAATAAAATAGCTATAATGAATTGGATAAACAATAATAAGATAAAGTCATCTTGACTTTCTAGCTTTCTGAAATTTCAATGCCCCTTTTTTATTTCACAAAAGTCAAGACGACCTCATTCTATAAAGGCTAATTTCCCATAAAACTACATGAGACTGCCCTTCAATATTACTCAAAGAAAATAATATTACTTAACTAATAAGAATCTATTAAAAACGAACTAACATAAGATGCTAAAAACTACATCACTCTAATCCTAGTAGGACGTGAACCGTAATTACCTCCTTTGTTTCTTCCTTTCTTACCACCAAACTCATTAAGCTTGTAAGTTAGTGAGAACATAACGTAACGTTTTAAAACTAAACTTTCACTATCTACTATTTGCATTGGATCAATGGTATGTCTAGCACTTGTATTTTGATTTAACACATCATAAACCTTTACTTTGGCAGTAAACTTATTTTTAAAGAAGTCATAAGAAGCACTTAGATTCCACATATAAAAATCACGTTTAAAAGATTTAGCCATTCTAGAATTATAGTTATAAGCAAAATCATTACCAATAACCAAATTCTTAGGCCAATATGAGATTATCTTTAACCCTACATTATGCCCATAATAACTAGCTTTATCCACTGAGAAATTAGAATATGTTGTCCAATTATAATTATAACTGTACGACGGGCGTATAGTAAGAAACTCACCATAATCATAACTTAAATAAATATTTGGTGTCAGTGCATTTGATGTAGCATCAAATTTTGTCCCATCTATATATCCTTTTGAAAATGATTGATTGTAACGCATTCGTATACCAAAACGCAATGAATGTTCTTCCCATTTCCCTGTTTTATACCATTCTCCAGATAGTCCCCATCTATAATCTCCCGAAACATTTCGATAAGTAGATATACTTTTTCGATCTTCATCGTATTGCGTATAATTCACAATATTATTTTTAAATAACGATAAATCACTTGAAAGGCTATAACCTGTTCGACTCTGTACATCATAAGAACGATAATACACATTCATACTATGTTGACCAGTAGGTTTCAGATCTGGATTTCCAATAGTTGTATTCAATGGATTTGAAATATCAGTAATGTCTAATAACTGACTAGCAGACTGATAATTCACTAAATAAGTATATATTACTGTTAAGTTCTTTCCCTTACTTAAATTGTAATTAAAAAAAGTACTTACTCTCGGATCAATGTAGTATTTATCAATATTATATTCTTTTTGATTGAATAAGGCATATGCAGAATTCTTTGCAATAATAGTAGCAGACTCAAGACTCAATGAGAATTTTTCTTTCATAATTGAAATTCCAACATAAGGGCTTGTCTCCTTTACAGTAGTGATATACTTATTTGTTTGCAAATGATTTATAATCGAATACATACCTGTAACTTCATCATAATCATAGACATCTTTATCATCTATATTCTGTGAATATTCCCAGCGAGTACCTACTTTTATAACTAGTGAATCTGTAATCGGCTGGCTAAACTCAATAGATGAATTGTAACTATCAGAAATACTTTTATTGTTTATACTTTGTCTTCTAATATCATCTTCTTTCTCAGATTGATAAAAATAAGTATTAGATTCATAAAGAGAATTACTTGTAGAAATACTGTTAGAATTACTAAAATCTACTGATAGAAATTGCCCTTCTTTTTTGAACTTTCGAGTGTATCGAACAGCATTGCCAAAACTATTTGAATCTCCTATATCATAGGACTTAGAATTACTTTCATTCAACAATTTTCCGCCTTCATCGAAGGATGATTCTTGCGACAAAGAGTTTGAATAAGTATGATTTTTATTGAAAGAAGGCATTATGTATAAAGCATCCTTTTCTCCTATATAATCAATAGAAATATTCCCTCGATGACCTTCGTTTCCATAGTTAGAAGAAGATTCAGAATCACTTGCAAATTCGCCCGTTGGCAAGAAACGAGTTATTGAACTTTTATTCCAATTCTCTATTTCTCCAAAATTATAATCATAACTACCATTAACGACTAGTTTGTCGTTAATATCTTCTACAAAATTTACACCAAGTAATCTCGATTCCGTAATTCCACTACCACTTTTACCAGCTCTCATATTGTCAAAGACATCATTCATTGAATAGCTGTTAGCATTAATATTATTTGCAGAACCTATCACACTAATCTTGCGACGCTTATTAAAGCTGTTTAAGAAAAGATTACTTTCGTAACGATCGTCTGAACCATATCCACCAGAAATCTTTCCAAAAACACCTTTATTCTTGTTTTCATCAATAGTTATATTAATGCTAGCATTATCAGAACGTATTAACTCACCTGTAAACTTTTCTTTTTTAGATTTTTTATCTGTTACCTGTATTTTATTTATAATCTCTGAAGGCAGGTTTTCCAGTGCTATTTTTCCATCTTCACTAAAAAAAGGTTTACCATTGACTAGAATTTCTTTAACCTCTTTACCGTTAGCTGTAATTTTTTTATCATCATCTATTTGAATACCTGGCAATTGCTTTAACAACTCCTCAAGATTTGCATCAGGTCGCACTTTAAAAGACGATGCGTTAAACTCTAAGGTATCTTTCTTAATCCTAATAGGTGGAACCTCTGCTCTAATAACTAGCTCATCTAAATTAGTAGATAGATCTTTTAAAACAATCGTATTTAAATCTATATCTTCCTTAATTCCGTTGTTGTATAACTTAGTATAATCTTCAAAACCAATCATAGTAGCTTTAAAACTAATAGCCTCTCCTTGATTCTTAAATTTTACATCAAAGTTTCCTTTTGCATCTGTAAAGGAATATTCAACTAAAGTAGAATCTTTAACTTTAGTCACAAATACAGTAACAGATTCTAATGGATTAGATAGTGAATCTATTACTCGCCCTTTAATCGTGAAAGAATTTTGGGCAAAAGCACTCACTGATATGAAACAAACTAAAATATAGAAACAAATACTTCTCATAATCTTAAAACAAAAACGGTCTTTGTAATAACACAAAGACCGCATATTAAATTGTACTCAATACAATATATTATTTTTGACGGAAATAAATCTCAATAGGCACCCCACTAAAATTATAAATCTCTCGCAATTTATTTTCCATAAATCGCTTATATGGATCTTTGATATATTGTGGCAAGTTAGCAAAAAATACAAATTGAGGAGTAGGTGAAGGCAATTGCATACAATATTTAATCTTGATATACTTACCTTTAATAGCAGGAGGTGGTGTACGTTCAACTATAGGTAACATTGCTTCATTAAATTTAGAAGTAGAAATACGTTGTTTTCTATTTTCAAATACTTCAACAGCTGTTTCCAATGCTTTTAATAAACGTTGTTTTGTAACTGTAGAAGTAAATATAATAGGCACATCCGTAAATGGTGCTATTTCTTCTCTAATTTTTTCTTCAAACTGTTTTGATGTCATCGTATCTTTATCAACTAAATCCCATTTGTTGACAAGAATTACAATTCCCTTTCTATTCTTCTCTGCTAACCAAAAAATATTTTGATCTTGACTTTCAAAACCTCTAGTAGCATCAACCATCAGTATACATACATCACTGTGCTCAATTGCACGAATAGAACGCATAACAGAATAAAACTCTAAATCCTCTTTCACTTTAGCTTTTCTTCTAATACCAGCAGTATCTACTAAATTAAAATCAAAACCAAACTGTGTAAAACGAGTATCAATTGAATCACGTGTAGTACCTGCAATATCAGTTACAATATAACGATCTTCACCAATAAGCGCATTGATGAAACTTGATTTTCCAGCGTTTGGTCTACCAACTACTGCAAATCTTGGTAATTCATCCTCTTCAGAATCTCCCCTCTCTTCTTCTGGTGGCAATGCCTGTACAACTGCATCTAATAAATCCCCTGTACCACTACCACTAATACCAGCAATTGGGAATATTTCTCCAAGTCCTAAATTATAAAACTCGTAACAATCATCCATTCTTTTTGCACTATCAACTTTATTAACAGCTACAAAAATTGGCTTTTTTTCTTTTCGCAATAAACGTGCTACTTCTTCATCCATCGGTGTAATTCCTTCCTCAACATCTACCACAAAAACAATTACATCTGCTTCATCAATAGCTAAACTTACCTGACGTCTAATTTCTCCCTCAAAAATATCATCTGATCCTTTTACATATCCTCCAGTATCAATTACTGAAAACTCTCTTCCATTCCATTCTGATTTGCCGTAGTTTCTATCACGTGTAACTCCACTAACCGAATCTACGATAGCATCTCTTCTTTGAATCAAACGATTAAAAAAAGTTGATTTCCCTACGTTTGGTCTCCCAACTATGGCTACTATATTACTCATAAATATTTAAATATGTCGCAAAGTTAGTATTTCAATGCGATACTTTTATTTTTATTTTACTAATCTCTATTTCTTTTGATTATAACCAAACCTTCTTAATTGGTAATCATTAGATCTCCAATCCTTATTTACCTTTACAAATAACTCTAAATGAACTTTTTTCATAAAGAATTTTTCCATTTCTTCTCTAGCTGCTATACCCACTTTTTTTAATGCTGAGCCTTTATGACCAATGATGATACCTTTTTGAGTATCACGCTCAACCATTATAACTGATCTTATGCGAATGATATCTTCTTCTTCAAAAAACTCTTCTGTTTCAACTTCAACAGCATAAGGAATCTCTTTATCATAGTTCAAAAGAATCTTTTCACGAATAATTTCATTGACAAAAAAACGTTCAGGCTTATCTGTCAAAGCATCTTTAGAATAAAAAGGAGGACATACAGGCAATAATTCAACAATACGATCAAAAACAGCTTGTGTATTAAATCTTTCTAAAGCGGAAATAGGAAAAATCTCAGCATTAGGAACTTTAGAATGCCATAATTCTACTTGTTCTTCTAATTGTCCTTGATTTGATTTATCAATTTTATTAATAAGCAATAAAACAGGAACCTTCGCATTGGTAATTCTATTAAAGAATGCCTCGTCTTTTAATTCTTTCTCACCTACTTCTACCATGTAAATTAATACATCAGCATCTTCAAAAGCTGACTTTACAAAATCCATCATTGATTCCTGCAATTCATACGCTGGTTTTATAATACCAGGAGTATCAGAAAAAATGATTTGGTATTCTTCATCATTTACGATTCCAAGAATACGATGTCTAGTAGTTTGCGCTTTCGAAGTGATTATTGACAATCTTTCTCCTACTAATGCATTCATTAACGTAGATTTTCCTACATTAGGATTACCTATGATGTTTACAAAACCTGCTTTATGTTCCATAGCTTCACTTTTTTTTCTTAATGCAAAGGTAGTTTATATCAACGACATAGGAAATATAAAATACACACATATACTTAGATAAATAAATTTTATTATTAAAAAATCTTTTTATTCCTTAATAAAAAAGAGTTACTTTACTTTTTTCTCAGTAATTGAATAAAAATCCTTTTAATAATAACAGTATAAATCATCTATGAAACAACAAAATAAACATTGGTCAATCGTTGAATACTTACATGAAACTGTAAAAAACCCCAATATACATATTAAAGGAACCTCAAGTTATTATAGTAACGCGTGGTCAGGAAATTTTGAAGAAAGTGTAGTGCGCTATCTTTATGGTGATGAATATAGTAGCAGCCAGTGGGAATCAGCTTGGCCAGTGGACCAATTATACATTGGTTCTCATGTATGTATAGCAGCAGAAGCAGTTATACTAATGGGAGGTAATAATACTCATCGTACAGATTGGTTTAGCCTATACCCTTTTATAGATGTAATTGAGGAAGCGTATATTGGTAAAGGAGACACAATAATAAAGGATGGTGCATGGATAGGTATGCGAGCAATGATAATGCCCGGTATAACAATTGGAGAAGGTGCAATTATTGCTTCTGGCGCAATTGTTATCAAAGATGTAGAACCCTACACCATAGTAGCTGGAAATCCTGCTAAACCTGTAAAGTTAAGATTCCCACAAGAAATAGTAGATACCCTACTTTCATTAAAAATATATGAATGGGATCAAAAGAAATTTGATACTCTGCAGCCCTTTTTATGTTCAAATGACATAAACGCATTAATAGATGCTCTTAATAAATATGAAATTTAATATTTATTATTATATATAAAAAGCAACATATCAACGTAATACCCACACCAAACACAATTAAATCGATAATTATCTTGCAATTGTTTTGATATTCTAATTATTCATATTACATTTGCACCACAATAGCGCGGGATAGAGCAGTAGGCAGCTCGTCGGGCTCATAACCCGAAGGTCACAGGTTCGAGTCCTGTTCCCGCTACTAACAAAGGAGATAATCAATGATTATCTCCTTTTTTCATTTAGGTCATTGATGAAATTATAGATCCTTCTTAAAAATTAATTAGCGTACCATTATTCCAAAAAATTAGTAACGAAATAATTTGTACTTTTACATCGTCAATCAGTGCTCTAACTGATAAAATCAAATCAAAATACACAAATCAAAGTTTGGCTTTTCTTCCAAATTGACTGTAAAAAAGTCAATCTTGCTCCCCCTTTTTTTTCGTTTTTTAAACCTTCCATTCGCTTCTCGTCCAAGTGTCGTTCGGGCACGGTAGCAGTCTTGTTCGCAAAAACTCTGTTTTTGCAATGCTTTCACGCACTGTTTCCGAACCGTTCCCGAACAAATCTACTACAAAACTTTTTAAATTATTTCTTAAGCCTTATATACACAGGGTTAACAGTGATATTCATA
Source organism: Myroides injenensis M09-0166 (assembly GCF_000246945.1). GTDB lineage: Bacteria > Bacteroidota > Bacteroidia > Flavobacteriales > Flavobacteriaceae > Flavobacterium > Flavobacterium injenense. Next base: position 18,367 of record NZ_BAEX01000035.1, on the reverse strand, counting down.
ATTTTACAAATGTCAAATAATGGTCAATTTAAACCTTTTTTAGCCATTGCTTATCCAGCAGGTAAATAGATATATTACTCTTCTATATAAATTATTTTTATGAGGTCGTAGAAGATGAAACTTAGATAGAATTCAAAGATGAAATAAATAGAAAGCTTACAGTATGAGACTGAATAATAATAAAACACACGATAGCATAGATTAATGCACAATCTTGAGATTCATTGTTATCTATTATTAATTAAAAAGATATTACTATTCATTTCATTTGTTATAGAATACACCCCTCTATATTGATGAGCTAAGCTCTATTTAAATCACAACTATAGAAATTGGCTACTTAACATATACCTTTTTACGCTTACATATTACATAATACTTCTGCAGAGTAGATTGCTCACTATAAAAACAAAATATTTCTTGTATCACAAAAAACTAACTATCAACCAATTAAATAATAATTCATCAATATTCCTAAGTTTATCTTGTAAAGTCAGATATTACGTACTATATTTGCACCACAATAGCGCGGGATAGAGCAGTAGGCAGCTCGTCGGGCTCATAACCCGAAGGTCACAGGTTCGAGTCCTGTTCCCGCTACTAACAAAGGAGATAATCATTGATTATCTCCTTTTTTCATTTATAATAATTAAAGTAAATTCTTATACGAACACATTTTAGAATACTATTTAAAAAAAGTGATCTGCAAGCAAAAACTTTAACTCATTAATAAACAGCTTCCTAAATTTTTAGTGTTGATGAAATTTCAGAAATACTATAATTTACGCTTTCTAAGACTTGTATTATATAATTATTGTATATATATTTGCACCCGCATTACAGAAGTAATACCAACAGAATGGCGAGGTAGCTCAGTTGGTTAGAGCGCAGGATTCATAACCCTGAGGTCACGGGTTCAACTCCCGTCTTCGCTACTAAAAAGGAGATAATCAATGATTATCTCCTTTTTTTCTTTAGTTACATAAGGGACCACCTTCTAACTTCCCTCACTATCTTATGAACCATAAATATCCTCTTTCTTTACTTTATTCTATTTATTTATAAGATTATAATTTGGCAAGATATTAATTGTTTGTTTTAAAAAACTATATATCAACTATTTAAATATTAATTTAATAATATTATGTATTTTACCTTGTAAAGCTTAATTATTCATATTACATTTGCACCACAATAGCGCGGGATAGAGCAGTAGGCAGCTCGTCGGGCTCATAACCCGAAGGTCACAGGTTCGAGTCCTGTTCCCGCTACTAACATGAACCACTTTAGCAATAAAGTGGTTTTTCTTTTATTACACCTTACTTAAAAAATAAAAGGGTTTTACAATTGTAAAACCCTTTTATAATTACATTAATTCTTCTTGAATATTTTCCCACTCAGACATTAATTCATCAATTCGCTTTTTATTCTTCTCATATTCGCTAAAGAATTTAGTATCTTCTACTAACTTGTCATATTCTTTCAAAAGTCTTTCATCGTCCTTAGCAATTCTTTTCTCTAACTCATTGATTTCACTTTCTATTTTACTAATTCTATTTTGTAATGATTTTTGTTTCTTCTGTTCCTCATATGACAGTGGAGCTTTCTTCTTTACCTCCTCTTTTACTTTTGCGACCTCTACATCACTCTTCTTTTCGACTTCGCGCATATTCTGGACATTTCTTTCTTCTAAGAAATAATTAATATCCCCTAAATATACCTTGATACTTTGATCTTTAAATTCATATACAAAATCGGTTAATCCTTGCAGAAAGTCACGGTCGTGCGAAACTAATATCAGTGTTCCTTTAAAATTCTTTAAAGCGTTCTTTAAAACATTCTTAGATTTAATATCAAGGTGATTGGTAGGCTCATCCATTAATAGGACATTAATAGGAGAAAGCAACATTTTACATAGCGCTAATCGATTACGCTCACCTCCAGATAATACTTTTACTTTCTTCTCAACATCATCTCCTCTAAATAAAAAAGAACCTAGCATATCACGTACTTTAACACGATTACTATCAGTAGCCGCATCCAACATCGTATCTAACAATGTTTTTTCTCCATCTAAATAGTCTGCTTGATTTTGAGCAAAGTACCCTATTTGAACGTTATGACCAAGTTTAATATTACCTTCATACTCAAACTCTCTCATTATTGCTTTTATCAGAGTAGATTTTCCTTGTCCATTTTGCCCAACAAAAGCTATTTTACTTCCGCGCTCCACTAAAAGATTAATATCTTTAAAGATAGTCTTTTCACCAAATCGCTTAGTAACATTATCAATTTCTAGAACGACCTTACCAGGATCAATGCTAACAGGAAAAGAAATATTCATTACAGCATTATCATCTTCATCCACCTCAATTCGCTCAACTTTATCTAATTTCTTAATTAAAGATTGTGCCATTGAAGCCTTAGTAGCTTTATAGCGAAACTTCTCAATCAATTTTTCAGTTTCCTCAATCTTTTTAGCTTGATTTTTCTGAGCGGCTAATTGCATTTCTCTCAACTCTTCTCTCAATACTAAATACTGCGAATAAGGCTTATTAAAGTCATAAATTTTACCTAACGATATTTCTATTGTTCTATTGGTAACATTGTCTAAAAACATCTTATCATGCGAAATAATCACAACTGCGCCTGGATATGTTTTCAAAAATTGTTCTAACCAAATAATACTTTCAATATCCAAGTGGTTGGTAGGCTCATCCAGAAGCAAAACATCATTATTCTGAAGTAATAACTTTGCCAATTCAATACGCATACGCCATCCTCCAGAAAAAGTATCTGTAAGATTATTAAATTCTTCTCTCTTAAATCCTAACCCCTGTAATACGCGTTCTGTATTTCCAACATAATTATATCCACCAATTATCTCAAAGCGATGAGTTAAATCACTTAGTTTTTCTATCAGCTCACTATAGCTTTCAGATTCATAATCTGTACGCTCAGCCAATGCGGTATTTACTTTCTCTAGAGCAGACTCTACTTCTTTAATTTCAACAAAAGCTTGATAAGCCTCATCTAATACAGTACGCCCTGGCGTAAACTCAATATCCTGTCTTAAAAAACCTATTTTTAAATCTTTCTCTGTTGCAATACTACCTGTATCAGCATCTAAATCCCCTGATAACAATTTTAACATTGTAGACTTTCCGGCACCATTCTTACCAACTAAACCAACTCGGTCACCAGCACCAATACGAAAAGTCACATTTTCAAACAAATACTCTCCCGAAAACGATACAGATAAATTGTGTATGTTTAACATATATTCTTATTTCTTATTTCTTAATTTTAAATTTCTTATACCTATGGATAGATAAATTCTCTTCCAAAGGCTCATTATTTTCAATATTATTATATAATTTATCAGCTAAAAAAGGACCTAAAAGTACTCCTCTCGTACCTAAACCATTAAGTACATGAATACGGTCAGATTCTCTACTTCTTCCTAAAAGTGGTCTACGGTCTTTAACTGTAGGGCGAACTCCAGCAGTATGAAGTACAATTTCAAAATCTAAATTAATTAAATCTTTTAATCCATCTATAAGTTCCTGTTTACGTTCCTCTGTAGGGTTATCAGTTTTATCTTCCCAATCATAAGTAGCCCCTACTTTATATAAATCATTCCCAATAGGAATAATAAAAACCTTAGCCTTAAGCATAAAATCTATCTTCAAATCAGGAATACGAACAATCATTAATTCCCCTTTTGTTCCGTCCAAAGGTAGTTCATTAAAAAATGGATTATTCAATAGACTAAAACCCTCTGCAAAAACAATATGTCTAGCTATAATATCCTTATAAGTAACTTCATTATCATTGTAACTAAATTCTTCAAAGTTGAAAGTTTCTTTTCTATATGAATTTAGAGATTTCAAATAATCACGATAGCTATAGATTAACTCACTAGTTTCTAAATACCCGGTTTCTAAGACTCTGCCATACCCAAACGGTGCACTCACACCATTAATATCCTCACGTACTAGCTTATGAGAAAGATACCTTTCTAAGTTTGGTTTATCTGCTGCCTCAAACCAATTATTTTGTTCTTCTACTGACAGTAATCTTCTTAACAGTGGCATCGGATGCCAAAATTGAATACCTAATTTATCTTGTAATGCCTCATAAAAAGGTTTGGCTAATGCAAGTTGTTCATTAATCTTCCATACATCTGTAAATCTTTTTAAAACAACTGGATTATACATCCCCCCTGCTATTAAAGAAGAAGAGCGACCTTCATTATCAATAACTACAAAACTTTTTCCTTCCTTAATTAATTTTTCAGCAAAGCTAATACCAGCTAAACCAGTTCCCACAATAATATAATCATACATAACCATTCCTATTTAATGCAAAAAGCTCTTATCTAATTTAATAGATAAGAGCTTTTTAAATTAGTAATTACAAAATTAGTAATTCCACATATCATCTTCAAGGTTTCGAATAAATTCTCTAATTTTTTCTCCCTCGAATAATTCTTGTAAATCATTATTTTTAATATAATCATCGATACGACGATCACCATATTGATTATTCGCTTTATAAATAGAAGCGCTAAATCTTCTCGAATTCAATAAATGATCAAAATTAATTGGATTTAAAGGATTCTTAGAGTTATAAGCGTAATTCTGATAAAGTACGTTACGAGCATCTGCAAAGAAAATCCAGAATAACTCAACATAATTTTCATTATCAGAACCTAACGTGTAAAGGTCAGCAACTACAGGTGCAATTCCTAACAATCGATATTTCAATTGTCCTTCATTTCTATCGAAATACCACATACCCATAATATGGTATTCTTTAACGTCTGCAGGTTTTAATTCTACACGTTGAATATACTCTTCTGGTATTGCCTCTCCAGCATTATAATATTCGATACCTACGTCAGTCGTATCAACTCTTACAAAAGAAGCTTCTATATCTTTTAAAGTTCGTTGAGTTTTAAAATCACTATCATCATATACTTCGGTGATCTCACCAGACTTTATTCCATCAATCAAAACTTGAAACAATGATTTTCTTTCTCCTTCTTCTACATTTTCAATTGGAAAATAGTAAGATTCGTTGGCTTTTTCGTCTAAAGAGATATTCTCCCATACCTTAATTCCGAAAAGTAAATTTTTGTCATTAATATATCCATATGGAATAGGTCCATCAGATTTAGTTAATATCTCTTGTAAACTTTTCATACCTATCTCACTTGCTGATTTCGCATTCAATAAATTTGCTTGTGCAAAACTTCCTATTGAAAACAAAGAAAATGCAACAAATAGTGAAAATTTTTTCCAGTTCATATTTTTTCTTATTTTCTTCTTAATAAATGTACTTATATAATTTCATACGTGCAAGGAGCAGTTTTCTTCAACTGGTAATCACCAGCACCTTCAAGTCTCACTTTAATATCAGAAATAACTACTATATCCCCTAATCTAGTTTTTCTTATAGCAGCTTTTGCACGCTCATTCATTCTATTGCCTTGTACAACAATACTAGGTTGTCCTGGTATTTGTAAAACAAAACTTGTTACAGTCAAGTTAACCTCAAAATCAAAGTCTTCTAATTTTGCACCTACCGTAACCACTTCTAGATTACTCTTAGGTCCTTTAGCAGCGAATTCTCCTCTAACAGTACCTCTAGGAGAAGGAATATCTTTAATACGAAATATCTTACTATCACGAACAGTTTCACCATTAGGTAAAGTACCTGAAACATTTATTGTTAATTCCCTTCCAGCTTGAGGTCTTAACGAATACTTACCAGCGCCACCAGCTTTACTCAATCCAGGAGCTGAAGCCACTACTTTATCATCAGATATTCCAGCAAAAGAAATTGTCAATGGGTTATTAACACCACGATAAACAACATTCATCTTATCAGCCGAAACAGTTGCTGAGTTAGGTTTAGGCACTACAACATAGTTACCTTTAATATCAATATCAACAGGTTTACCATCTTCCATAAAAGTAAACTTACCGTTAATATTATGTTCACCAACATTTCCAGCACCAAATGCAATACGTACTTGACCATTATCAAGACTTTTTGATAAGTCTAATTTTTGACCATTAACTACAACATTAGTAGGTACAGTAGAACTATCATAACGTCCTAAAACTACTTTACCAGTAAAACTTTCACCACTGAAATATGCAGACTTATCAGGAATTACAATTGCATTATAATTCTTCATAGAAACTGCTTCGATCAATTTATTTCCCAACAATAAATTATAAGCATCTTGCTCCATCACACGTGCATCATTCTGCATAGCAGACAACTTAGTTAAAGAAGCAATAGCAGGGAATCCTTGAAAATTATACATTAGATAAGGTTTCGTAACACCACTTTTATCTTTAACATCACTTAAATCAAAGTTTTTATCAAACTTTTCCATCAGTAATTTAAATGCTGCATCCTTTCCAACTAAATCATATACTTGTTGTTTATAATCCTTGATAATAGTAAGAAAATCCTCACCTTCAGTAGATAATTTATCTCCTTTAAACCATAAATTATCAAGCACATCACTTTTATCCATTGTCTCAAATGGCAAAGTACCATCTTCCTCTCTATAAGTCTTAACTATCAATTCTTTAGAAAGATCAATTTTACTAATAAAATTATTAGTAATTTGATTAATTTGTTTAGCTACTTTATATGCACTAGCAAACTTAGCTGGATCATCATTGGCTTTACTTTCTAATTGCGCCAATGAAATCTCTTGATTATTTTTTGCTAAAGCAGTAGTAGTTTCTTCAAACTTTTCATTTACCATTCCAAAAGCAGATAAAACCTCACGTGACATCTGAAGTGCCATCATTGCGATAAACACCAGATACATCAGGTTAATCATTTTTTGTCTAGGCGTCAGTTTTTGTTTTGCCATTACTCTATAATAGTTTTAAATTATAAATTAATTAGCATTTCTGTTCCCGCCACCCATAGCAGAAAGCATTCCGCCATATACGTTGTTCAAAGAAGCTAAATTATTTGTCAATGCTTGCATTTGCTCTTTTAACTGAGCATTATTCTCTGCTACAGCCTTATTAATCTCAGCGTTAGCAGTTGCACTTTCTAATTGAACTTTATACATTTTATTTAAAGACTCTAGTTGTTGAGCAGCTAAAGTCATCTCATTAGCATATTTTTGCGTCGAAGCTACAGAATCAACTGTTGGAGCAATTTCTTTAGATGCTGCTTCAAAATTGCGAATACTTTTACCTAAACTATTCATCAACTCACCATCTATTTTAGCATCTTTTAATAATTGATCTAATTTTTTAGAAAGTGAACTTTCTGCATCTTGTGGTTCTACTATAACATCTTTAGCTTTTCTAAGAGTTTTTGCTTCTCCATCTTTAAGCTCTGGGTAAACTTTAGCCCAATCCAATTCTTCATCTACTGGTTCAAAAGCAGAAATAGCAAAAATAAATGCCTCTACCAATAAACCTATTGTCAACATATTATTACCGTTGAACCAACCAAATTCCATGTGAGTAATCTTGAATAATGCTCCTATGATTACTACTGAAGCTCCCATTCCATAACAGAAGTTCATCACTTTTTTAGATATTGCCATAGCCTATATATCTTTTTTTTATGATTTTCTTTTTTATTAACGAGCCATTTTAGCGGCATTTGTACGAGATAATGAACCTGAAACAGATTGAACGGTTCTAAATCCTATATAACTACGTGCTGAATCAGCATATTCTGAATCACGAGTTGCAACTTGTAAGAAATAAGCTGGATCTCTCCAAGAACCACCTCTTACTACTTTTAATGGATTATCACTTGGTCTATTTCTCGGTTTTAATGATGACATAAAATCATAAGAAGAAACCTCATAAGGAGAACTTGTCCACTCTGATACATTACCTGCCATGTTATATAAGTTATAACCATTTGGTGGATATGCTCTTACATCTGCAGTATATAAAGCCCCGTCAGCTGCATAATCAAAACGTGTTGGTTTAAAGTTTGCCATAAAACACCCTTTTTCATCTGTCGCATAAGGACCACCCCATGGGTACATACCTCCTTCAAGACCACCTCTAGCAGCATATTCCCATTCACTTTCCATTGGTAAACGGAATTCATGAACTTCAGGATTTTGTTTTGTATTCTTTAAATGAGTATTCTTATACATTGTTCTCCAAGCAGCAAATGCTTTAGCTTGATACCAATTAACACCTACTACAGGATATTCTCCAAAAGCCTCATGCCAAAAATAATCATTGTGCATTGGTTCATTATAAGAATACTGGAACTCCTTAATCCATCTGGTTGTATCAGGATAAATTAGTAATGTTTCAGTTTTTAAATGTCTATTACGTTTACCTCTTGGATCAGTACCTTGATCTCTAGTAGCAGACTCAACATCAATATAAGTATATTTAAACTTCAATTTAGACGCATCGAAAGTAGTTATTCCATTATATGTTTCACTAGCAGGAATATATAATGAATCCATTACTTCTACATAATACTCGTCTGGATACTTATTTGGATCAGTAACCAAATTAACATTTTTATTTAAACGACGTCCAGCATAGATATCATCACTCATATCCATACTGTAGTAGTTATCATACATATAGCGTTGATAAGGAGTCATTTTATCAAGATTCTCCTCAGAATCTAAAAAAGCGTAAGCTCCAATTCCTCCTGCTTCTTTATTCATTCCCATATCATCAGCTGCAATTGCCAATTTAGTACGAATAACAGAATCTTTAACCCATTCAACAAATTTTCGGTATTGATTGTTACTAATTTCAGTTTCATCCATATAGAATGAACCAATAGTAACTGTTTTAGTAGGAGCATCCTGCGCACCAAGGAAATCTTCATTAGATTGACCCATTGTAAAAGTACCTCCAGGTATTAAAGACATACCATGAGGTTTAGTGCTACGCCATCTCTTACCAGGTTCACCTCCCATCAATTCACCTCTATCTCCAGTACCACAACTGAATAATAAGGCTGCAATTGCTCCTAACGTAATTATCTTCTTCATATTAATTTTAAGTTTTTTATATACTGTACTCTTAAAAATTCAATGCGTTAATTTTTCTGTAAAAATAAACAAAACAAAGATGAAATTTAATTAACATTTAATATTTCTTATTTTTTTAAAGAAATTAAGTGTTATAACATACTTCTTCTTAATATTCGCCACCATCTTTCTGGTATTTCCTGCTTTATAGTTTCCTCATAATCTTTATAAGAACAAGGCAAGATAAAGTTCATTTCATTTGTTTCCTCATTATGTATAGGAACTTCAACCCACCATCGATCTGACATATTACTTTTATAAAATATAAAATCATCATATCCCTCTACTGGCACAATATATTTTAGATAATGCTCACGCTTAACAAAAGGATATTCATTTGTTCGATAGTTGACACCTTCTATAAAATACCAAATGATTTGTGCTATTAATAACGCTTCACTTTTATTATTATTATAATTAAAAACACCAAAAGATGAAACTCTATCACTTAAACCAGAATATCTTGCTAATGCACAAATCTCCCTCCCATCAAAACCATTAGGGTTAAATTGTTCAAAATCACCCGAATCTGATGATTTTACAGCATTCATATCTAAACTTATAATATCTGCATCTCTAAGAATAGGTTCTACATTTTTTAATTCTTGTAAAATTTCACCTATTCTATATGCTTCAAAATAAAGACTTTCAATAAGATCAATTTCTTCTTGTGAATTAAAATAAGTTTGGTAACCTAAATTCGAGAAATTTAATAAACTGACTGGCTCTTCTAAAATAATGCGAGATAAAAAACTTTCTGCTGCTATTCCAGTCCCTTTGGCAATATCTAATTTCGAATCAATTGAAACAATATTTACTAATTTTTTAATCGTTTCATACCCACGATATATCCCATATGTCATATCCTGAGAACCTCCGATTATAATTGGCAAAACATTGTTTTTAACCAAATCTGCCACAAGTTTTTTTATTAAAAAATAAGTATCTTCAATACTTGCTCCTGGTAATACATCTCCGAAGTCTACAATACTCAATCCCCAGTTTCCAGGATACAATGAATAAAATGCTTTACGAATTTTACCTATATCAATAATAGATTCATCATCTCCACATCCTCTATTATCCTTTAAACCGATAATAGCAATTTGGTATTTATTATAGTCATCAAATTCTCTCCCAGTAAAAAAAGTAACTTTTTTCCCTAGTGATTGACTTGGCAAACTATCTATAAAATTAAGAATATCTTTATCTAAAGGTTTTAATAATTCGTATATCATTTCTTATTTTTTAGCCTTTGTAGTACTTTTCTTTACTGTACTGGTTTTCTTAGTAGTACTCGTCTTTTTAGCTGTACTTTTTTTCTTTGCAGGAGCTTTTTCTTCAATAATTTTGGTCACTTGTTCCAACGTTAAGGCAGCAGCATCGATATCTTTACTTAACTCAATTTTTGTCTTTCCTTGCAAAATAACTGATCGCCCCCAACGTGCTTTTTCTACGCGAATACCTTCTGCTTTCCAATCATGTATAACTTTATCTTTTTCTTTCTGAATCTTATCGCTGATTAACTCATTAATATCCTCTTGAGATAAATTATCAAAATTATATTTTTTACTTACATTAATAAATAAACCATTCCATTTTAAATATGGGCCGAACCTCCCCACACCTTTTTGCACTGGTAAATCTTGATAAGTAGCAATTGGTGCATCAGCTGCTTCTTTTTCTTTAATAAGCTCTACTGCTCTTTCAAAAGAAACATCTAAAGGCTCTTCACCTTTCGGCAAAGAAATAAATGTTTTCCCAACTCTAACATATGGACCAAACCTTCCATTATTTACCTCAACTTCTTCTCCTTTATATTCTCCTAATGCCTTAGGTAATAAAAATAAAGTAAGCGCTTCCTCTAATGTTATCGTTCCAATATTCTGATCTGGTGCTAAACTTGCAAATTGTTTTTCAGTATCATCTGCATCACCAATTTGTGCAACTGGTCCAAATTTTCCTAAACGCACTAAAACAGGTTTTCCTGTTGCAGGATCTTCTCCTAAAATACGTTCTCCAGATTCACGTTCTGCGTTTTCTTCAACATCTTTTACATTTGGGTGAAAATGATCATAAAACTCTCTCATCATTTTAGCCCAATTTTCATTCCCTTCAGCAATAGCATCGAAATCCTCCTCTACTTTTGCAGTAAAATTATAATCCAAAATAGTTTTAAAATTCTTTACTAAGAAATCATTTACCACTATTCCTATGTCAGTCGGTATTAACTTTCCTTTGTCAGAACCAGTTTTTTCAACAAGTTCTTTTACTTTCACCTGATCATTTAAAAATTCAAGTTGTTTATAACCTCTTTCTTTTCCTTCAGTTGTTCCCTTTTCTACATAATTACGATTAATAATTGTAGAAATTGTAGGTGCATAAGTAGATGGTCTCCCTATTCCCAATTCTTCAAGTTTCTTAACCAAAGAGGCCTCTGTATAGCGTGCAGCAGGTTTAGAATATCTTTGGGTAGCAACTAAGGAATTTCTGAATAATTCTTCTCCTACACGTAAACTTGGCAATATACCTTCTACTTCTTCATCCTCATCATCATGTCCTTCTAAATAAACTTTTAAAAAACCATCAAAAAGTAACACTTCTCCACTTGCAGCAAATTGATCTTGATATTTATTTGATGCAATACGAACATTTGTACGCTCTAATTTTGCATCACTCATTTGAGAGGCTAGTGTACGTTTCCAAATCAAATCATATAACCTTGCTTGATCACGATCTACTTTTGCAATATGTAAAGCCATATTAGTAGGACGAATAGCTTCGTGGGCTTCTTGAGCTCCTTTACTTTTTGTAGTATAAGTTCTTGGTTTAGAATACTCTTTCCCATAAGATTTACTAATCTCAGCAGCAGCAGCAGACATAGCATCGTTAGAAAGATTAACGCTATCTGTTCTCATATATGTAATGAGTCCACTCTCATACAAACGTTGTGCTAAAGTCATCGTCTGTCCTACTGAGTAATGTAGTTTACGAGCCGCCTCTTGTTGTAACGTAGATGTTGTAAAAGGTGCTGCAGGTGACTTTTTAGCTGGTTTAGTTTCTAAATCACTTACTTTGTAAAGTGCCCCAGCATTTAATTCTAAAAATTCTTTTGCTTCTTTCTCAGTCGCAAAACTTTTTGGAAGTTTAGCTTTTACAATTTTACCATCCACTGTTTTGAATTCAGCGGATATAGCAAATGATGAATTTACCTTAAACTCATTAATTTCTTTCTCTCTCTCAACAATCAAACGCACTGCCACAGACTGAACTCTACCAGCAGACAATCCGCCTTTTACTTTCTTCCAGAGAACCGGAGAAAGCTCATATCCCACTAAGCGATCAAGTACTCTTCTAGCTTGTTGCGCATTAACTAAATTATAATCAATTTGTCGAGGATTTTCAATAGCCTTTAATATTGCATTTTTAGTAATTTCATGAAATACAATACGTTTTGTTTTCTCCTTCTTCAAATTTAGTTCTTCTGCCAAATGCCATGCAATAGCCTCTCCTTCACGGTCTTCATCGGAAGCTAACCAAACTGTCTCAGCCTTCTTAGAAAGATCTTTCAATTTTTTTACAACAGCTCGTTTATCTGCTGAAACCTCATATGTAGGTTTGAAATTATTTTCAACATCTACTCCTATCTCTTTTGAAGGCAAATCTGCTATATGCCCATAACTTGACTCAACTTGATAATCCTGTCCTAAAAATTTTTCTATAGTTTTTGCCTTAGCAGGTGACTCAACAATCACTAAATTTTTTGCCATACTTCATTAATTTGAAGAGCAAAAATATAGGATTTTTTTTAATATATCCGTTCAGAACCTTATTAATCCATTTTTTTCAAAGTCTTACACATATAAACTTATGTAACTAAAATGACAAGATATCTACTTTAATAGCATTATTTACAATCCGTTTTTTGATAATAATTCATTAACTACACCACTATTACATTTCAATTACGAAAAACACAATTTAAATAAACCCAAAAATTCATTTCTTTTTAATCAAAAAACACACAAATAATCGTACATATATTCATAGAATCAATCATATACTGACTTTACTAGTTGGAAAAAACAGCTTACTAAACAGTTTTTTAAGATAATCTTTTACCTCGAATTTATACCATAATCCACTTATTGACTAGAATCATCATTTTAATCTCAATTTCCACTAAGCTCAAAAACTCACTAATAAAAGCCATTTTTTTCATATTTTAACACTATAACCATACTTTTATTTTTATAATCACTATTTTTGTTGTTATATATTTATAACAGATGAAGCGAATTATTCTTTTTATATGCTTAAGTACAATCTTTTTATCATGCAAAAAAATTATTAAAGATCCTTTGCAGATAGCTTATAATGATTCTATTAAAGCATCACCGCTCACGACTACTAATCTAATTGCAATAGATTCAAATTTAGTTACTTCACAAAATATTGAATTATATAAATTATATAAAGACAATAATTTTAAAACTGTATGGGGAAGTGAAAAAAACAGAAGTCAACTCATACATTCACTTAACGAACTTAAAAATGATGGTATTAATATTACCAGATACCCTATTGATGAGCTAAACTCTTTTAACAAGCAATATGACAAACTTAATGATGATGAAAAAATCAAAGCTGATTTTCTATTCTCAGATTCATATTTTAAAAGTACAAATGATATAATGAATGGTGTTTTAAATCCTAAACGTTTATATAATGACTGGGATTTAAATAAAAAAGAATTCAATGCACCTACAACTTTATTACGCGCAGTGAATAATGATGCAGTTTCGGATTCATATGATAGTATTCGACCTCATCATAAGGTATATAACAATCTAAGAGAAAAACTTATAGCCCTTGACAATCTTAAAAAAGACACCCTTACAGTAATTAATGATAAAATAACGATTAATGACACTGTTAAGAATATTAAATCTTTAAAAAAACATTTAAGCTTTTTATCTATCTATCCTGATAGCTTAGAAATAAATGACATTTATAATAAAGAATTAAAAAGTACAATAGAAAATATTCAAAAGAAATATAAAATCTCAATAAATGGGATTCCTAACGCCAATACAATAAAAGCAATTACAGAAGAAGAACAATTGTTGAAAGAAAAACTCATTGTCAATCTTGAGCGCTGGAGATGGTATCCTAAAAACTTTGGTGAACACTATATTTTAATCAATATTGCAGATTTTAGTTTAGTGGCTGTTAGTAAAAATGACACTTTAAATAGACATAAAATAATTGTAGGAACAACCGCTAGAAAAACGCCTATCTTAACTTCAAAACTAACAACAATTGTTTTAAACCCAACATGGACAGTGCCTCCTACAATTTTAAAAAATGATGTTGTACCTAGAGCAAAAAATGATTCTACATATTTTAACAATCGAAATTTCACGATATATGACAAAGCTACAGGAAAAGCAGTAACTACAGAAAATTGGAAACCCGAAAAATTTAATTCCTATCGTTATGTCCAAAAAGGTGGACAAGGAAACACATTAGGAAGGATTAAATTCATGTTTAACAATAATTATTCTGTATACTTACATGATACCCCTAATAAAGCTTACTTCAACCGCACAGCACGAAATATGAGTTCTGGATGTGTGAGAGTCCAAGATCCTTTTGACCTTGCACAATTCGTATTTAATATACAGAAAAATGATATTACGAAAGAAAAAATTGAAGAAATACTAAAATCACAAAAGACAAATAATATAAAAACCTCTGAAGAAGATGTATTCATTTATCAGTTCTACTGGACAATACAGATAGAAGATAATGGGAAAATCACTTACTTTAATGACGTCTATAAGTATGATGATAATTTGTACTCAAAACTAAAATAAAACAACAAAGGCTGGAACAGTAAATTCCAGCCTTTGTTGTTTTATCCTTTCATTTTTCTAGACAAATAATGAACGTTTCATATAATCACTACTTGGATAATATATATATAAACATGAATTTTCTTTAATTAATTCTATCAAGGTCTGATTTATCTCAACTGGCACAGCTGGACACCCATAACTTCTACCTAATCGACCTTGTGTTTTGACTAACTCTTCGCTTGCGTAATCAGCGCCATGAATAACTATTGCTCTGACTCTAGCATTATCATTAATCCCTCTTTCTAATCCATCTAAACGTAATGAAAATCCATTTCTACCATTATAAGTTTCTCCTGTTTTATAAAACCCCAGACTACTCATATGTGAATTAATACGATTAGAGAAAGACACCGCATATTCATCACCCGTTTTTTTCCCATGGGCTACATAAGATTGCAATACAATCTCAAACTTTTCCATATCGATAACCCAAAGTCGCTTCACAGAAGATGAAACACTAAAATCTACAATTGTTAATTTTTGATTAGTAACATCTCCCTTTTCCTTTAATTTAAAATAACCTTTTAATGCATTAGTAAACACCTTAGCAGAAGGCGCATTGAATCCATTTAATTCTAAACTATTATAAATTGAATAAGCCTTTGTTTCAAAACTTTCACTTACTTCTACAGCTTCGCTCTCTCTTACCTCTTCTATATTTTTACTGTTAACGAGATACTCATGATGCTCATCTACCTTACTTACTTCTGCTCCTGCACCGATTAAAGTGAAAGCTATCGCCATAAATGACAAAAACTTATATTTCATTATTTGCTAATTTTTAAGGGGTTATAATCAAAGAAACGTAAAAATATAAAAAATATTTTAATCAAATATTTTTTTTTACAGTAACACAACTCAATCGCTACCACTTTTAACACAAACGCTATAGCTTAACTTACTATATAACCTAGTAAATACAATAATTACCTAATAATAAAACTTACATCTTTCATTTTTATAAATACCAAAAAAGTTCATTATTCAAATTATTGAAGTCATCTTGACTTTTTAATTTTCTGAAACTTCTTTGTCATATAACAATAAAAGTCATAAGATTCCATATTATCCAACTAGATAAATGACAACGAATTAATTGTGTAAAGAATGAAAGCTACCTGAGCAAAAAAACACCTCACTTTTTTTTAAGCCAAAAAAACATACCTAACTCAATTACAAGACTTTAACTAAAAAAACAATGTAATGAGTAAAAAATGGAATGCTTGCCAAAACTAGTATTCATAAGGACTCAAGCTAAATCCTTTAACAGTTCTTCAACAATTCCCCATGATTGCTCTATATAGAGGGCTATTTGTTGAAGGAATCTTGAAGAACTGTTGAAGCATTGTTGAAAAAATCATATCGCCTATAGTTATAAAGGAGCATGACGAATCAATTATTCCATGAATCCATTAATTATTAAAAGTTGGAAAATAAAACAGCTGTAATGAATTGGATGAGCGCTAATAGAATGAAGTCGTCTTGACATTCTAGTATTCTGAAATATCGATACCTCATCTTTATTTCTCAAAAGTCAAGATGACCTCATTATAAACAAAGAAGGCTTTTCAAAATAATACTATCATAAAACACTTAAATATCAAGAATATCCTCAAAACTTTTTTATTCAATTTATACAGAGTAGTTATTGAACTCGCCTACCAATAACAACCTATTTTATTTTTCTAGAATTATCAATAAACACTGAAATAAAAGCATTGTTTTTAAATAATAGTCAACCTGATTTCAATAAGTATCCGTAAATTTGTATAGCACAACTTAATAATATTTAATATTTAAGGCTATGAACAAAAAAGTAATCTTAATGATTTTAGATGGTTGGGGACAAACCCAAGATCCTAAAGTCTCAGCTATTGAACATGCAAATACACCATTCATTGACAGTCTATATACAAAATACCCTAATAGTTATGTACTTACAGATGGTCTAAATGTTGGACTCCCAAAAGGTCAAATGGGAAATTCTGAAGTTGGTCATATGAATTTAGGTGCTGGTCGTATTGTCTACCAAGATTTGGTTAAAATCAATATGGCGGTTGAAAATAATACTATTGCAGATGAGCCTGTTTTAAAACAAGCTTTTGAATATGCTAAACAAAACAATAAGAAAGTACATTTCTTAGGTTTATTATCTGATGGTGGAGTACACTCCCATGAACAACACCTCTATGGTCTAGTAAAAGCAGCCAATAATGCGGGTGTAAAAGATATTAACATTCACGCATTTACAGATGGAAGAGACGTAGATCCTAAATCTGGAGTAAAACACATCGAAAATTTACAAAAAGAATTAGAAGGTACTAATGGGAAATTAGCTTCTATTATTGGTCGCTATTATGCGATGGATAGAGATAAACGTTGGGAGAGAGTAGCGTTAGCTTATCACCTTTTAGTTAATGGGCAAGGTGAGCATTCTCATGATGCTATAAAAAGTATTGAAAAAAGCTATGCAGAAGGTATTACTGATGAATTTATCAAACCTATCGTAATGGTAGATAGTAATAATCAACCAATCGGAGAGATAAAAGCAGATGATGTTGTTATTTTCTTTAATTTCAGAACTGATCGTGGTCGTGAATTAACCAATGTATTATCACAAGAAGATCACCCTGATCAAAACATGAAAAAACTAGCATTATATTTTGTCACTTTAACAAATTATGATGATACGTTTAAAAATATCCATGTAGTATATGATAAAGAAAATTTACATAATACGTTAGGAGAAGTCTTAGAACGCCATGGTAAAAAACAAATAAGAATCGCTGAAACAGAAAAATATCCACACGTAACTTTCTTCTTTTCTGGAGGTCGAGAAGTGCCTTTTGAAGGAGAACAACGATTATTATGTCCTTCACCAAAAGTAGCAACGTATGACTTAAAACCAGAAATGAGCGCTTACGATTTGAAAGATGCTTTAATCCCCGAATTAAAAAAAGGAGAAGTAGATTTTGTTTGTTTAAATTTTGCAAACGGAGATATGGTAGGACATACAGGAGTGATGGAAGCAGCTATTAAAGCTTGTGAAGCCGTAGATCAATGTGTGAAAGAAGTTGTAACAACAGCACTTGAAAACGGATATACAACTATTATTCTAGCTGATCATGGAAACTGCGAAGTAATGATTAATCCAGATGGTACACCTAATACTGCGCACACAACCAATCCAGTACCAATTATCATCGTAGACAAAGATATAAAAGAGGTACACAATGGAATATTAGGGGATCTAGCGCCTACAATATTAAAATTAATTGGCATTCCGCAACCAGAAGAAATGACAAGACATTCTTTGGTATAAGCCATTATTTTAAAAAAAAATGAGAGAGAAGTAATATTACTTCTCTCTCTT